>CALCSA010000177.1 GCA_937894185.1 uncultured Clostridia bacterium
ATTGTCTTTGACGAACCCACCATTGAGTTTTCCTATAAAAACGACGATCTGGGTGATCCCCTCATGAACGCCTATCACGCAGCGGCCTTGAAGCTGGCTACCTGGGCGGAAATCAACCAGATCAAAGATTATGCCTTCCGGATTAACACCCTCCTCAAGGGATTCCTCAAGAGCGTCGGTATCGACCTGGTGGACTTTAAGCTGGAGTTCGGCAAAATCGCTGACGGTCAGATCGTACTGGCCGACGAGATCAGCCCAGATACCTGCCGCCTGTGGGATGAAACCACCCATGAAAAACTGGACAAGGATCGTTTCCGCCGGGATATGGGCGGTGTTGAGGATGCATATCAAGAAGTGATGCGCCGTCTGATGGGACAAATGAGCCACAAGAATCAAAATCATCATCCGGCTTCCGGACATGTGAAGGAAGAGTGCGGTGTATTCGGGCTGATCAACAGCTCCGGCTCCGCCGGCCCCCGGAATCCCGCCTTCGATGCCTATCATGCCATGTTTGCCCTCCAGCACCGAGGACAGGACTCCTGCGGCATCGCTGCTTGCATCGACGGCCGCCTGGTACTCCACAAAAACCAGGGTCTAGTTCCCGAGGTCTTTTCCCCCGCTCAGCTGGAGCGTCTCTCCGGCGCCTGCGGCGCCATCGGTCACGTCCGCCACGCCTCCAACGCCAGCGACGTCAACCCCGCCAATGCACAGCCCATTGTCGCCCGTCATGCATCCGGCTCTATGGCTCTGTGCTACAACGGTACACTGGTCAACAGCTTGGCGCTGCGCCGTGAAATGGAAAATCGAGGTGGCATCTTCCAGACTACCAACGATGCCGAAGTAATCACCTATCTGGTGGTGCGAGAGCATCTTCGCACCAATTCTCTGGCTGACGCCATCCTCAACGCTATGGACTACATGGTCGGTGCCTTCTCCCTGGTGGTCATGAACGACAAAGAACTTATCGCTGCCCGGGACCCCAACGGATTCCGTCCCCTCTGTGTCGGGCAGGTGGACGGCTGCTATTGTTTTGCCTCGGAATCCTGCGCCATTGAAGCGTTGGGTGGTGCCCTCCTCCGGGATGTAGAACCCGGCGAGGTACT
>CALCSA010000178.1 GCA_937894185.1 uncultured Clostridia bacterium
GGAGATTTGTCCCCAACCTCGACGATGTTGACCTTTTTGACCGACACCCGGCCGGGCAAAGTTGCTGATTTCGTACCGGGGTAGTCCGGCTTCCTCCAGCAGGTGGGCGCAGAGCAGATAGCAGTCGGCGGTGGCATCCTCATCCGGCAGGGAAAGTTCCCCCTGCCGCTGGTAATAGGGAGTGCCTTCCTCAATTTTGAGCAGGTAGGCTGAAATGTGATCCACCGGCAGGCTGGTGAGAAACGAAGTGCTTTGATGGAGGCTTACCTCACTCTGGCCGGGAATGGCCAGCATCAAATCCGCGGAAATGTGGGCAAAGTCCGCCTGATGGGCCCACAGGATGGCCTGCCTTGCCTGCGCCGCCGTGTGAGGGCGTCCCAGTGCCGCAAGCTCTGGGTCCACTCCGCTCTGCACCCCTACAGAAACCCGGGTAAAGCCGCTGTGCCTAAGGCTTTGCAGCAGCTCCCGGGTCACGCTTTCCGGGTTTGCTTCCAAAGTGATCTCGCTGTCCCCCAGCAGCCCGAAGGAGCAGGCAGCGGCCTGCAGCAGGGCGTCCAGCCGCTTTTCTCCCAACAGAGTGGGAGTTCCGCCGCCAAAATACACCGTATCCGCCTGCAAGGGGCCAAAGGGATGGTCCTTCATGGCCCGGATGAGGGCGGCGGTATAGGCGTCGGCCAAATCTTCCTCAAAGGGAAGAGAGTAAAAGTCACAGTAAGGGCATTTACCTCCCCGGCAAAAGGGGATGTGGAGGTAGAGCCCAATGGGTTGTCTGTTCATAATGGATTGTCTCCAAGGGTTCCCGGCAAGCCGTGGCAAACAGTGTGCCAAAGGGGCCGCGGGAACCACAGCGGCCCGGTTGAACCGCACGGGGCGGCTCCATCGGGCCTGAAGGTTATTGGTCACTGGGGTATGCAGGTGGCAGATAAGCCTGCAAGGGGGCTCCATGCGGTGGCCCCCCGAGTGTTACTCGTCCAGCTTGAGAACGGCGGTAAAGGCTTCCTGAGGGACCTCTACGCTGCCTAGCTGGCGCATCTTCTTCTTACCTTCCTTCTGCTTTTCCAGCAGCTTCTTTTTCCGGGTGATGTCGCCGCCGTAGCACTTGGCCAGCACGTCTTT
>CALCSA010000179.1 GCA_937894185.1 uncultured Clostridia bacterium
ATATCGTCGGTGGTTTCCCCGGCAGCCAGCCGCTCCTTGAGCAGGCCGGTCTGGGCTTTGAGATCGGCGTCGCTCATAGCTTGGTAGGTCCCGGCCAAAGCCTCTACCTGTTCGGCAATGGGCCGAATCCGCCTTAGTTCCCGCTGCGAGTAGGTGCCGAATATTTTATCCATCAGTCCCATAGATTGTTACCTCATTTACAGTAAGGGGCCCGTATGCACCCCGGCCTTTTTAAGGCTCATTGTTATCCTCTTATTTTAACCCCATGCTCTTCGGATGTCAAACCTGTTGTTTGTCCCATTTAAGAAGTTTTTGTAATATTTGATGGTTTTTTTCATTGGTGTGAGTCATGCTATTGTCAGGGGGCTCTGTTTCCTCGGGGATTCCTTATTATAACACGTGTTTTCCCGGGAACAAAACCGGCTTTTGACAGAAAGCGGCCCGGCAGACAACCTTGTGAATATTTTTCTTATATTTCCCGAGATTTCTTCTTGACAAATGTTATAGTTCAATATATTCTATTGATATAGAGCAATTCTCAAAACGCGGAAAAGAAGGTGCACTGTCATGGATCAAAAAAAGATTGTCATCGGCGTGATCGGGGCAGACGTTCACGCGGTGGGGAACAAAATTTTGTACCACGCCTTTACTCAAGCGGGATTCCATGTCATCAACCTGGGGGTGATGGTTTCTCAGGAGGAGTACATCAGCGCAGCGATTGAAGCAGACGCCGATGCCATTGTGGTTTCCTCCCTGTATGGCCACGGAGAGCTGGACTGCCGCGGCATGCGGGAAAAATGCGACGAAAGCGGCCTTAAGGGGATTCTCCTTTATGTTGGCGGCAACATTGTAGTGGGCAAGCAGCCCTTTGAAGATGTGGAAAAACGCTTTAAAGCCATGGGCTTTGACCGGGTGTTTGGGCCTGGCACCTCGCCCGAAACCACCATTGATGCCTTGAAAGAGGATCTGGGTGTCACCGAATAACAAGGGAGGTGGCCCGGAGTGGAAGCCGTATTGCTCATTGATTTTGGAAGCACCTACACCAAGGTAACCGCCGTGGACCAAAGCGCCTCCCAGTTGCTGGGAACCGCGGCCGCCTACACCACAGTGGAAACCGATGTGGGAGACGGCTTGTCCGCCGCTTTGGCAGAACTGGAGCGGCAAACAGGGAAGATAGAATACCAAAAGCGTCTGGCCTGTTCCAGTGCTGCCGGGGGCTTGCGGATGGTGGCCATCGGCCTTGTCCCCGAGCTGACCGCCAAGGCGGCCAAACTGGCCAGTCTGGGAGCGGGAGCCAAGGTCGTCGGCAATTACTCCTACCAGCTCAACGAGGATGATGTGGAGGAAATCGACAGCCTGAAGCCGGATATCGTGCTGCTCACCGGGGGCATCGACGGAGGCAACTCCGAGAGCATCCTCCACAACGCCAAGATGCTTTCCGGCTGCCGTACCGGCTTTCCGATGGTAGTGGCGGGCAACCGCAGCTGCTCCCGTCAGGCAGCCAAACTGCTGGGGGACAAAACCTCTTATCTGGTAGAAAATGTCATGCCCGAGCTGAACCGGCTCAACGTTCTGCCGGCCCAGCAAAAAATCCGGGAGCTGTTTTTGGAGCGGATTGTCCGGGCCAAAGGGCTTTCCCGGGAGGCAGCGCTGGTAGACGGCATCCTGATGCCCACCCCCGCCGCCGTCATGGTGGCCATGGAGCTTCTGGCCAAAGGCTGCCCGGGGCATTCCGGCATTGGCGAGCTGATTGCCGCCGATTTGGGGGGAGCCACCACCGACATTTACTCCATCGCCTCAGGCACCCCCCGCAAGGAC
>CALCSA010000180.1 GCA_937894185.1 uncultured Clostridia bacterium
GGGGTATTGGGTTAACGGGCCAGCTTATAGAGGTTCTGGTCGGTGGTGAGGGTGGAAAAGTTGTAGAGTACCCAAAGGGCATCGTAGGTGTTCTGTTCCAGCAGGGCGGAAACATCGTTAAAGTAGCGCAGGTCCACCACATGAACCTCCCGGAAGCTTTTGGCCAAAAAGGGCACCAGACTGTTGCCGTAGCTGTCCTTAAAGACAAGGATGCTGCCCTGTGCCCCCTCCTCCCCGCTTTGGATGACGGTCAGGCCGTTGTTGCCGTGGAGGAATGCCTTGTACTTATCCCGCTGGCTCCACATCCCGTGGTCGTATAGGCCGTCCACAGGAATCGAATCAATGGTGACGCCCTTTGTCCTTACGTCATACCAAGTGATGACATCGGGAAGGGCGTTCCATTTTTTTGCCTTGCTGTAATAGGTTCCATAAAAATCCGGCACCTCGTGGGCAGAAAGTTCTTCTAATGGGACTGCATCCCGCCCCAAAAGTTCCATTAACTCCCGGTAGGCAAGGTATGCCCCTTGGGTGGTCCAGTGGTGGTCGGTGCGGTAGTAGATATAATCGTCCTTATGCTCCAGCAGCGCCGGGGTCACATCGCAGATGCTCACCGGTTCCCCTGCCAGATCCCGGTAGTAATCCCCAATTAGCTTCTTTTGGTCGATGAAGGAAAGCCCTTGGGGCAACAGCTCCTCCAACACGGCATAGGAGTTGGGGATGATGGTCAAAGTCACCGGCTGATCCTCGCAGGTTTGTATCAACTCACGGATATACTCTAAATTTTTTCTTAGCTGCCGGTCATCCAGCGCAGAGGCTTCTTCAAAGAGCTGGTTGTTTTTGCCGTAGACAACACCGTTGTTTTCTTGCTTGCCAAGAGCAGATTCGCCCAGGCTTTTAATGGTAATCCAGCTATCCCGGGCCACAAACTGGTCGTTGACGTATTCCTCGTACTTGAGGGTGTAGGTGTTGCTAAGCAGCGCCCGGGTAGAATAGGCGGGGCTTTGGGCCAAAGGCCGGTTTTCCAACTGGGAAAACTCCCGGGTGGGCACCAGTAGATCCGCCAGGAACAGCCCCCAGATGCAGAGGGCAAAGAACACCGTCAGAATATACTTCTTCACGTCCTGCACCTCCTAAAATCTGAAGTACAAAAAGGGATTGTAGGTAGAATCTACCAGATAGGCCACCGACAGCACAAAGACCCCGGCGCTGAACAGGGTGACCAGCAGGTGGTTGTCGCCCAGCTTATCCCCCAACTTGCGCAACACGGGGGTGGAACAGGCAAAGCCCAGCACAAAGGTAATACCGTAGCTGCGCAGGTAGTAAATCCAGTCGGAGCCGCCGTAGCCTCCAAACAGGCGGGCGAAATACTGCCCCAAGCGAGTAAAATCGGTAATGGCAAAGAGCACCCAGCTGATCAGCACCAAGATCAGCAGATAGAGGCGAGAAAGCACCTTGCTCTTTTCCAGTCTCCCCAGCAGAAAGGCTTTTTCGATGCAGAGAAATACCGCAAAGTAAAGGCCCCACAGCACAAAGTTCCAGCTGGCTCCATGCCACAGGCCGGTAGCCCCCCACACCACCAAAATGTTAAAGTACTGGCGGGCC
>CALCSA010000181.1 GCA_937894185.1 uncultured Clostridia bacterium
AACTGCGACCCCGACGAGATTGACTATATCATCCCCGGCAACGACGACGCCATCCGCGCAGTCAAGCTGATCAGCCAGATCATGGCCAACGCCCTGATCGAAGGCCAGCAGGGCCGGGATGCCGCCGCCGCGTCCGAGCAGGAGGATGCGGCTGTGGCCGAGGAAGAAGCCGAGGCCGCCCGGCAGCACTAAAAATCTGCATACGACTACTTGAAATAAGGAGAGTGCATATCAATGGCATTTACCGCTAAGGATGTTCAGAGCCTGCGGGAGAAGACCGGCGTGGGAATGATGGACTGCAAAAAAGCCCTGACCGAGGCAAACGGCGACATGGAAAAAGCTGTTGAGCTGCTGCGGGAAAAAGGACTTGCCGCTGCCGCTAAAAAAGCCGGCCGCATTGCCGCCGAAGGCGTCGTCTACTCCGCGGTGGAAGGCGACGTAGGCGCAGTGGTGGAGGTTAACTCCGAGACCGACTTTGTAGCCAAAAACGAAGATTTTGTGAATTTTGTCGAGGCGGTGGCCAACACTGTGATTGCGGAGAATCCTGCCGATATGGATGCTCTGATGAACGCAAAGCTGGCCGGCTCCGGCGAGACGGTGCAGGCAGCCCTGCAGGATAAGATTCTGGTCATCGGCGAGAACCTGAAGATTCGCCGCTTTGAACGGTTCGAAGGCGTCTGCGCCAGCTATGTCCACGGCGGCGGCCGCATCGGCGTTCTGGTTCAGTTTGAAACCGATCTGGGCGAAAAAGCCGAGTTCGAAGCTTTTGGCAAGGACATTGCTATGCAGATTGCGGCCGTTGGCCCCCGGTATGTCGGCCGGGAAGACGTCCCCGCCGAAGAGGTGGACAAAGAGAAGGAAATTCTCACCATTCAGGCCATGAACGAGGGCAAACCTCAGAACATCGCCGAAAAGATGGTGGCTGGCCGGATCAGCAAGTTCTACAAAGAAATTTGCCTTGTGGACCAGCCCTTTGTCAAGAATGGTGACCAGAGCGTCGCCGAGTACACCGAAGCGACCGCCAAAGAGTTGGGCGGCAGCATCAAAATCCTGCGCTTTGCCCGCTTTGAAAAGGGTGAGGGCCTGGAAAAAAGAGAAGACAACTTCGCCGATGAAGTTGCCAGCATGATGAAATAAGTTTGGCAGCCACTGCAGACTTCCTGAAAATCCCCTGTTCTCTGGAACAGGGGATTTTTGCAACACTTGTTGTTACAAGACATGCAGATTGAGTAGTAGGAATCGCCAGCCCTGTCAGGCTGTAAAGGGCCGTAAGGCGGAACGCAAGGGAAAACTTAGCCAAGGCAAAAACTTGTCAACCCCAAAATGTAAAAATACCCACCAAAAAACAAAATGAAAAGTTATAGCACTTTACTAAAATCCATCTTCAAAATAAGTAGAAAAATGCCGAATTCTGTCGAACAACGTCGCAATCAATCGATAAGCGCGCATTCTGTCTGATTTCCGTCACATATAATGTGATTAACGGTCGTATCAGGGGGATTTTTGTGGCTTTGACATCATTGGTTATTACAGACAAGCAAGAACTTTTCCGGTATTATGAAAGCGCTTTTCATGCCGGGGATATCTATTCCAAACACTCATTTTTTCATTTACAGGAAGTGACCCATAAGCTGGTTGCCACGCAACCGGATATTTTGTTGATAGAAACTCCTTTTGGCGACAAGGTTGTTCAACTGCTAAGCACTTTTTCCGAGATGCAGCTCAACCGCCGTCCAGCTATCTTTGTCTGCCTGGAAAACCGCACCCCCAGCTGGGAGCAGCTGATTCTGCGCAAGGGAGCAATGTACGTCTTCGACAGGACCATGAGCGAAAGGAATATTGTGGATTGCGTGATTCGCCTGTATTCCCTTTACTATTCTGTGGAGCGTGAGGAAAAATTGTTTCCCGAACTGGTGCGCCTGCTGCGGGTTTGCGGATTTTCTCCCCAGCACCGGGGCTATGCCTGCATTGTGGACAGTGTGCAAATGCTTTTAAACGAGGTGGAGTGTCATCAGTCTCTCACCAAAAAAGTGTATCCCCAAATTGCCAAAAAGCAGTCGACCACCTCCGTCCGGGTGGAAAAAAATATTCGAGATGCCATCCGCCACGCATGGTCCAAAGGGGACCGGCAGGCGATACAAAAATATCTGGGTTTTGGCGATGACGAAAAACCGCCCAGCAATGGTAAGCTGATCTCCTCCATTTGCGAGCGGTTGCGGGAAACCTTGTACGAAAAGGAATATTCCACAGTGAGTACCATGAAGGATTATTAAAACTGAACCAGACCCCAAGCAATGGGTGCCTGAAGTTCCCCCAATGCTCCTTGTCTTTTCCTCAAAAAAGGAGTAAGATAATGGAAAGAGCAAGGGGGATGCTTATGCGTTGGCAGGTTTGGAAACAGAGAGTGACGACCGCGCTATACAGACTATTTCAGGGGCGCTACGGCGGAGATCAACTCACCGTGGTTTTATTAATAGCGTCCATGCTCTGTTTTTTGGCGGCCCGGTTTACCCGCCTGCCCTGGCTGATGCTTCTATATTACGTCGGGATGTTCTGGGGAATCTGGCGGATGTTTTCCCGCAATTTCGCGGCCCGCAGCCGGGAGAATCAGCGAATGCTTTCTCTGGTCCACAAGGGAAGGGCGCAGGGTAGAATGCTGCGCAACCGCTTCCGGGACCGGAAGGATTTCCGTTACCTGAAATGCCCCGCCTGTGGCCAGCATCTTCGGGTTCCAAAAGGCAAGGGAAAGATTGAAGTCACCTGCCGCAGCTGCCGCGCTGCCTTTATCCGCAAGGTGTAAGGCGGTCGCGGGCTTCGGCGGCAGAGCACAGGGATGCTACCACGGCTTTATGAAGAAAGGCTCCTGCTACAGTTTGCGCTGCGGCAGGAGCCTTTGTGTACCATCTGCAATCGTATGTTGTTCGGGGGGCTGCTTAGCCAAGTGCCACATCCAGCATCATCATCACGGCAAAGCCTGCCATGGTACCCAGGGCCGAAAGGTCGGAGCCGTCCCCCACCTGAGCCTCGGGAATCAGCTCCTCCACCACTACAAAGATCATAGCTCCGGCGGCAAAGGAAAGAGCATAGGGCAAAATGGGGGTGATAACGGTGACCAACCAAGCACCCACAATGGCGGAGATCGGCTCCACCACGGCGGAAAGTTGCCCGTAGTAGAAGCTTTTTGCCCGGGAAACCCCCGCCCCACGCATGGGGATAGAGACCGCAGCGCCTTCGGGGAAGTTTTGAATGCCGATACCCAAGGCCAGAACCATGGCGGAAAACAGCACGGATTTGTTTCCGTTGATGGCTCCAAAAGCCACGCCGATTGCCAATCCTTCGGGAATGTTGTGGAGGGTAATGGCCAGCACCAGCAGAAGGGTACGGGTATGCCCGGCAGAAGCGCCGCCCTCGGATTTTTCGTCGGGGAAGCCCAGATGCAGGTGGGGAACCACCTTATCCAGCCCCCACAAAAAGAGGCCGCCTAACAGAAAACCCACCAGCGCCGGCACAAAGGAAAAAAAGCCCATACCCTCCGAAAGCTCGATGGCAGGGGCCAACAGAGACCAAAAGCTGGCGGCAATCATCACGCCGGCGGCAAATCCAAGCATCAGGTTGGTCGCCCGTTTGTCCAAGGCCTTAAAGAAGAATACCAGCGACGCACCGGCTGCAGTCATGCCCCAGGTAAACAGTCCGGCCAGTCCGGCCAGAGCCACCGGGTGCAGATTAAGTAAAGTTTGCATCCCATCACAACCCTTTCTGGGAGATTTTACAATATCATATCACAAACCCCTTTATTTTACCACCTGAAATGCAACGGGAGCAGCAAAGCATCCCACAAAGCGGCAGCCCCGGAAACGAGGCTTCCGCTTTGTGGAATCATGAAAAGGAAGAATGAGGTTGTTCCCGGCATCCACGCCGGACTGAGACTGGCAGCCAATTACTGCAATGCCTTAGATTAGAACTTAACCCAGGCGAATAAGCATAAGGGATGCGCCCAAGCTGCCCCCCAGCAGGGTGGCGGCACCGAGCAGCAGAGGAGCATACATCTGCAGTTGTACGGTAGCGCCTAACGGCAGAAAGCTCTCAATCTCATTATTAAAAGAAGAAAGGGAAAGAGCGGGAGGAATGGTACCTTGGGGGATGTTGGAACTACTAATGACCAGGCGTGTTCCCAATAAAACGGCAGCTGTGGTGTTCACGTGATAGGATATGCGGTAAAATCCCGGCGTATTGACAGTAAACGTACTATTGGAGCTGTCAATGGTAATACCCGGAGAGAGCAGCTGAACGCTGGGGAAGGAGAGGGGAGTTCCCGCCACCAATACAGAGATAATGCCGCCTGCGGTGTTGGCAGCAAACGCGGAAGTGATGGTAGGGGGCGGATAGGGCGCAGCGATACCGGTGGGACCTGTAGCTCCCGTCAATCCGGCATCACCGGTTGCGCCTAAAACTCCAGTGGTACCCGGCGGGCCTACTGGTCCGGGCAAGCCTGTGGGTCCGGTGGGGCCTTGAACCCCCATGGGTCCTAGGGGCCCGGCGGGACCCGTATCGGAGCCTTGGGGGCCGGTGGGTCCGATCGGCCCTGTGGGACCGGGGAAAACCGGGGTGGACAGCGCATCGGAAAGCTTTCCATTTAAAAGAATTTGATTTTCCAGAATAGTGGACAGCATATTGTTGGCGCTCTCGTTAATATCCAAAACATTTTCAATTGTGGAACCGCCGGGAGCACCGTCAAGGGTGCCCAGAGCATACTGTATTTTTTCGCCTTCCACATTGATGATATGACTGAGGGCCAGCTCCTCGGCAGCAATGGAGGAGATAATCTGATTGATGACATCCTGTCTGGTCAGATCAGAAGTTTCAGGAAATTGAGGTAAAGACATATTTCCCCCTCCCTTAGCTCAGGCGCTGAATCATCAGCGTAGCACCGGCTCCGGTTACAAGTGTTAAGTTAACGGATGCTCCCACCAATTGGAGCTCTACAGTACTGCTGGCCCCAAGATTAATCAGAATTTCGTTAGTATAGTTGGAAAGGGATAAGAGCGGGGCTACCGTAGATGCCACGTTTGGTGAGCCGTTAATGACAAGACGGGTGGTTAAAAAAAGGGCAAGGGTGGTGTTGACGACGTAGGAAATACGGTATAGCCCAGCCGATGATACGGTAAAGGTTGTGTTTCCGCTATTGACCGTGATACCGGCAGGTAAAATTTGTCCCGAGGGCAGGGCGACGGGAGTACCGGTCAGAGATGCGGTTAAAGTTCCCCCCGACGCATAGGCAAAGGCGGAGGTTTCGGTGGTGTTGCTGCCGGTGGCTCCAACAGGGCCAATGGAGCCGGTGGGGCCGGTGGGACCCGTTGCTCCCACAGCTCCGGCGGGGCCGGGGTCACCAGTGGGGCCTTGGGGTCCCGCGGGGCCGATTGGGCCGGTAGGACCGGTAGCTGCTCTTTGGTTAGGAAACCCTGTGGCGTCACCATGTGCTGCCCTGCCGCCTCCCTCCGGCCGCCTGCTACATTATCCCCAAACCGAAAGCCAATGGTGATCCTGCCGTTTTCATACACCCGGATGCCGTCCACCAGTGCAATCAAAAGCCCCCGTGTCAGGGCTGTTACGTTCTGCTCCCGCACCAAGGCTGTGACCAAAGGCTCCTCGGTCTCCTTCCTTTGTTCCAGCTCCTCCTGCTCTGCCTGCAAAGCCTCCAGAATTCCCGCAAGCGTCCGGGCCTGCCCTTCGTAGTCCTCCTTCATGCGGTGATATTGGGCCTGAGAGAGTGCCCCGTCCTTCCAATCCTGCCAGCAGGCCTGCTGATAGCGGTGGATTTTGGCAAGCTCTTTTTTCCGACGCTCCACAGCATGAGCCAGCGTTGCGCCCTGATCCTTCCGGGGAGCCTGATTGATGCGGGCCACCACGGAGCCGCAGTCCACCCCCAGATACACCTGCTGCCTCAGGGCGAGCAGCACCGCTTGCTCCAGCACATCGTGGCGGATCGAATGCTTGGTGCAGGCTGTTTTGGACTGATCTTTATAGGTTCTGCAAAAATAATATACCCTTTGCCCCACTCGGCTACGAGCCATGGATTTTCCGCAATCACCGCAACGCAAAAATCCGCTGAAAAGATAGGGCTTTCTTTGGTTGGGAGGGGTTCGGGTTTGCTTACCCAGCAATTTTTGAACCTCGTCGAACACCTCCCGGCTGATAATGGGCTGATGAGTCTGTTCCACAATGAACCACTCATCCTCGGGAACCCGCTCCTGCAGGTGAATCTTGTAGCTCTTTTTCCGGAAGCGGCCCTGCACCATGTCTCCGCAATACATGCGGTTTTGCAAAATCGCAGTGACAGAAGCGGCAGTCCACAAAGGCCGTGTGGTGGGACTCAGACCGGGGTTGCTGTACCTAAGGCCCAGTTCCTCCCGCTTGTAGGCCGCCGGGGAGAGCACACCATGGTCGTTGAGAGACCGCACCATGGCGTTTTTGCTCATGCCCTGCAGGAACATGGAGTAAATCTCCCGGACCACAGCAGCGGCCTTCTCGTCGGGGATAAGGGCGTTGTTGTCCTCGGGGTCCTTGAGGTATCCAAAGGGGGAAAAGGAGCCGATGTGCTGGCCCTTGCGTCGCTTGAGATCAAAGACTGCCCGCACCTTTTCGGAGGTTTCGGCGCAGTGGTTTTCGTTGATGACCCCCTGAATGGGAACCGCCAGACTGCGCATGTTCCGGGGCTCTTTGTAGCTGTCCAAGGGCTGGTGAAAAAGGGAGATGAAGCGGACGTTATGCCTTGGAAACCAGTCGTCCAGATAGTAGCCCTGATCGCTGTAGTTGCGAAAGGAGCGGGCCAAATCCTTGACCATGACGCAGTTGATGACGCCCATTTGAATATCCTGGAGCATTTCCTGAAAGCTGCCCCGCTCATCGTCGGTGGTGCCGGAAATGCCGTCGTCCACATACTCCCGGGCCGGGATATACCGGTCCCCGTCGTCGAACTGGCCGATGTGCTTGTGGAGAATGGCCCGCTGGTTGGAGATGCTCTCCGATTCGTTGTAGCTGTGGGAATCCTCCCGGGAAAGGCGGATGTACAGCCCGATCCGCCACACTCTGGGGGAGCCGCTTTTCTGTGGGGAGCCTGCCCGGCTGGTCTGTGTCATGGGATGCCCTCCTTCCGCCGCGGATGATGTACTCCTTCTTCATCCCTATGAAGCACCCCCGTTGTCCTATGAAAAAAGCGGGAGGCAACGCATCTTCGCGTCGTCTCCCGCTTGGCTTTTGAATGATGGAAACCGGTCAGCCGATAACCTGCAGCTCCTTGGGGTAAGCGTTGAGGACCTCGCAACCGTCTTGGGTGACCAGCACCAAATCCTCGATCCGCACACCGAACTCCCCCGGCAGATAGATGCCCGGCTCCACGGAAAAAACCATCCCCGCCTCCACCGGCGTGCGGGAG
>CALCSA010000182.1 GCA_937894185.1 uncultured Clostridia bacterium
AGCTGGATCGGGAGGATCTCCACCTCACCTTGGATATGGAAAACGTCAACGTCTGGATACCCGTGCTGCGAACCAAGGAATTGCCCTTGCGGGTCAATTTCACCAATGTTCCTCGGGGCTTCCCCGAAAACCAGCTGCGGGAGTATATGACCCTTTCTAACTCCAGTATTCTGGTGGCGGGGCCCATTCAGAGCATGGAAAGCTATAAGGAGATTGTGGTGGACATTGACCTGCGCAGTCTCACCCCATCCAACAGCTCCTTCCAACGCGATGTAACCCTTCCCTCCGAACAGTTTGCCAACGTGAACAACATCTCTACAGTTCTGGTAGAGTTCAACGTCGAATCCTGGAGTACTGTCACCTTCCACAACATCAGCAATATCGTGCCGATCAATCAGCCTTCCAACTTTGAAATTACTTTGCTGACTGGCAGTCTGCCCATTACCTTTGTAGGAGACGCCTCTATTCTTGCCGATATGTCCCCCGGGGATATTGTAGTAGAGCTGGACTTTTCCCAAAAGGAGCTGACCAGCGGACAAGTTAGCTATCCCGTCAAGATTAGCGTACCCACCAAAGGTTTGGTTTGGGCAGCCGGGAACGACTACGCCGTTGTCATACAGGCCCGCGAAATCGAGGAAATTGGGGCAGGTTAACTCCATGTTATAGTGTTTCGGCCTCCGGTATATACCGGAGGCTCAGACTGTCAAAGAACCCCGATTTTCTACAATGAAAATCGGGGTTTGCGCCATCTGTTCGCAAAAGAATGCAAGAAAAAAGGGCCTTTCTAAGCCCACATAGCCAGCTTTTTCAGATTCATGGCAGCAAATTTAAGCCTGACCCAGTTTCGCACCCGATCAAGCCCCTTGTGCAGCGTGTAGCGCATACCATGCTTCTCCTTGGCATCCGCAAACACCCTCTCGATGGTCCGGCTTCGCAAGCCATAGCTTTCCCGCCCGGCCGGACTGTGGCGAAAGTCTTCCGCTGCATCAATGTGATGCTCCCAAATGTGCTTTGTCACCACCTTTTGGTGATTGGCACTCTCGGTACAGCGACTTAAATATGGGCAGGCAGCACAAATCTTGGGATTGCTCTTAAACTCACGGTATCCATCGCGATTGGTGGTGGAATATCTCAAAACCTGATTGTTTGGGCAAAGTACACAGTCATAGTATTCATCGTAGACATATTCATAACTGCGGAAAAAACCGGGCTTGCTCATGGGTCGTTTGTATGCGGTGGAAAAGTTGCGCTCATCCTCCTGTACTTTTTTGCAGATCCACGGCGTTTTGTAGCCGGCATCCGCCGCTACCGTCTGTACTTCTTCAAACCTCTCGACAACCTTCTCATACACCCCATCGAACACTATGCTGTCATGGACGTTTCCGGGTGTTACCTCGCAACCAAGGACAAAGTTGTTCTCATCACAGGCAACGTGGGTGGTGTAGGCAAATTCCACCTTGTGATCTCCCTTGCGAAACAGTCCGCTCTCCGGATCAGTGGTGGATTTGCTCACTTCCTTCATTCCGCCTGTGCCGGGTTCATTGTCGTCATCCTTCCGGTCTCGAAGAGCCTTCTTCCCATGTGCCTCCCGATCCGCGTTGATTTCCTCCCGAAGCTGTTCATCATATACGCGCGCCGTCTTTTTTGCCAGCTCCTTGCGCCGTTTGTTCCGATTGGCATTGGCTTTGATGTGGGTTGCATCAATAAAGATCCGTTCCGCCTTGACATAACCCTTCGCCACCACCGCCTCCAGAATCCACGCAAAGATCGCCTCAAACACCTCGCTGGGAAACCGGCTCGCAAACGCATAGCTGATGGTTGCGAAATGAGGAACCGGCGTGTCGATGTCGTAGCCGATGAACCAGCGGTAGGCGATGTTCATATCTACCTCTTTCACCGTTTGCCTCAACGATTTGATGCCATACAGATGCTGGAGCAGCACCATTTTTACCAGCACCACTGGGTCAACAGCGGGGCGGCCGTTGTCCTCGCAGTAAAGGTGTTCTACCATCTCATAAATTTCACCGAAGTTGATCACCTTTTCGATCTTTCGCAAAAGGTGCCCCTCGGGAACCAGGCTATCCAGACATGCAAATTTTGTTGTATACCTTAAGTCTTCTCGACGCTCAAGCATTTTCATCACCATCCTTATTATAGCAAAAAGGCCGCATCATGGCGACCTTTTTTGACAGTCTGGGCCTCCGGTATATACCGGAGGCTTTTTTATAGGCTGGGAGCTTTCTCTCTCCCCTGTGTTGGACTTGGGTTAAGACCTATCAAAAAACGCGGGTACTTCCAAAGGCAATAGATTTCGAAATCCAAGGCAACTATTTTCACATATAAAAAAGTGGGAAAAAGGTTTTCGGTTATTTATGTCTGTATCAGGCTGATTGCACTCTATCGTTACGATAAACGGATTTCAAATAAATCCCCAAAAAGGTCAAGGCAACCGCCAGGTACAGCACGGAAAATACCGCAAAGAAATAAGCATCATCTGGGCAGAAGCTTATCGAAACGTTAAAGCAGAAGTGAACCCAGAACGCTAGGAACAGGTTCTCGGATTTCTTCATAAATACAGCCATTATAATCGTTAAAGCCGTGAGTACTATTACATTCTCAAGGATATAGATTAATAACTGCAACCCGCTGTAATCGGATGACACAAACCAAAGTGGTGCATGCCAAAATGCCCAAATTACGCCCAAAATAAGGTTTCCTTTAACAAACCCGTACTTTTTTTCCAGTTCCGGACGCAAGTATCCACGCCAGCCGGACTCTTCCCCGGACGCGCCCTGTAAAACCGCAAAGAAAATCGTGCCAAACAGCGCGGATGGAACAAAGATAAGCTGCTCAGGGAAAGATGCTTTTTTAACTGTGGAGAAAATCCATGCCGTGAGCAGAGGAACACCTGCAGCTATAACGGGGATACTTAAAATGGAGCCTATTTTCAGTTTGTCTTTAAAAGCCTTCTTATAAAACCCCGCAATCGTCATATCCGGCTTCAGTCTTTTCAGCATGATGAGGAACACTATGGTTGGGGACCAGCTACATAGTACCACAATCCATTGCATATCAGTAGGTGTGGCACAGAACACCATAGACGCCAAACCGCCAAGGCCTAAAACCAGTACCCAAAACAATATGTAGGTATTGATCACATACTTCCACATCAAGTTAAGCTTCTTTACTGTCATAATGGACCTCATTCTCTCTCGGTTTTTGTTAGTATAATACCCCAAAATTCTCGACTTTATTTTTATTATACTTGGTTAAGGGCAAAAAAGGAACAGACAAATCCCCTATCGAAATTTGTCTGTTCCTTTGTAAACACCGTGGAAAAATGTTTCTGTCCGGTTGAAAGTAGGTGATTGCGATTTCAGGATGCTTTTTCATCCGATCCGCTATGACTTGCAATTTATCGCTTAAAGTATCCTTCATATATTCGTCCAAATCCACTCTTTTGTCAGTCAGCCTTGCAGTTTCTTTGATGGCTGCATCGTAGCCGGTCAAAGCTGCGAAGGGGGAAAACTGCGCCGCCCGGTCAATTACCGACATATGAGGACGTGTTGCGGAGACATGGTGGGGATGGTGGATGATGTCGTCATAGGAATTTGTCATGCCTTATGTCCTCCAATCTGCTTGTTCCGGTCTATGGTGGTAGCACCTTCTTCCAAATTCATACTCATTAAGATGGCGTTTTTTCCGTATTTCTTCTTTACCTCCAGCACTGCCTTCTGCATTCGTTTTTCTCGGATGAGTGCGGCTTCTTCGGCTTCTTTTTTTGCTTGAGCAGCCGTGTAATCGGTAAAGAGATCAAGCTGTTCAAAGCTGTCTGTCTTTTGAGCGGCCTGTTCATCCACAGCATGATTCGCTGTAATGTTGACTCTCCGCACCAGAAGATTTTTATCAACGATACGCTCGAACAGCTCCATTGCTGCATTCAGAATCAGCCTTGTGGAAGAGGTCTGTCTGCCAAGGTTTGCTGAGCCATGAGCAGATTTTGGAACGGACCGTCCGTAGTGGTCGGTGGTGATCGCCCCATGGTATGATTTCTTTATCTTCGGGCCTGTCAAATTTTCAATATCGTATCCGACCGTCAAAACAAGCTGGTCGGTTACGAGTCTTTTCTCCACCAGATCAAGCACCAGCAGATCCGTCATTTCCCGCAAAATCAGCTTCGCCTTGTCAAAGGTATAAGCATGCTGTAGAACCTGCCCCGATCCAATGCTGTTGGTGCTTGGTTTATACGCTTTGATATCGGCAATTGTACACGGTTCCCATCCCCATGCGTGGTCGATGAGCAGCTCCGCATTGATTCCAAACAGTTTGTACAGCAAATCCTCGTTATAATAATCGGCGGGTTTGCCGAGAGAGCATCTTGCGATATCTCCCATGGTGAACAGGCCTTTTTCCTCCAGCTTTCTGGCATATCCTTTGCCAACACGCCAAAAGTCCGTCAGGGGCCGGTGTGACCACAGCAGACGGCGATAGCTCATTTCGTTAAGCTCCGCAATTCGGACGCCATTTTCGTCTATTGAAATGTGCTTTGCCCGAATGTCCATAGCGATTTTTGCAATATATAGGTTTTCTCCGATCCCCGCTGATGCCGTAACGCCGGTTGTTTCAAGTACATCAAGGATCATTTTCGTTGCAAGCTCGCGGGCTGTAAGATTGTAGGTGCGAAGATAATCGGTGGCGTCAATGAACACCTCGTCGATGGAGTAGACATGGATATCCTTCGGTGCTCACAAAACGGAGATAGATCTCATAAATCCGGGTGCTGTACTTCATATATTTTTCCATTTGCGGCGGTG
>CALCSA010000183.1 GCA_937894185.1 uncultured Clostridia bacterium
ATCCAGCCCATGGGGATCATAGCAGGGAAATTAAAGGGTGCAATGCCAGCAAATACGCCCATGGGCTCCCGGTACATGACGGTGTCAAACCCGGAGGAGGTATCCATTAGGCTTTCGCCCAGCATCAGGTTGGGGGCAGCGATGGCCTGCTCGGTGGCTTCCTTGCATTTGAGAACGTCGCCCCGGGATTCATCCAGATTCTTGCCGTTTTCCAGAGCCACCAGATGGGTCAGCTCATCTATGTGCTGCTCCATCAGCTCCCGGACCTTGTACAGAATCTGCACCCGCTTGAGGACAGGGGTTCCGGACCATGCGGGATAGGCGGCGGTGGCACAGGCAACGGCGTGTTCTACTTCCTCCTTGGTGCAGCAGGGAACCTTTGCGATCACCTTGCCGGTGCTGGGATCGTAAGCGTCGGTATACTTGGTTGTTGCGGACTCTACAAAATCCCCATTGATAAAGGGCTTGAGCGTTTTGATCTCATTCATAATAATACTCCTCTGCAATCAATAAAATTTGCTTACTCCCAACTCATAATCTCCACGACATTGCCCTCGGGATCCTGTGCGTAGACGATGTTCAGCATCTTGTTCAGGCTGGGATAAAACTGCCGGACCCGCTCGCCGATGGCGCTGCCGCCTTCCTCCAAGCATTTCTGGAAGGTGGCGTCCACATCCTCCACCTCAAAGGCCACATGGGCAAAGCCGTATCCATTGATGTTGGCAGGCTTTCCATTGGGAATGTTGTAGGTAAAAATTTCAAAGGTTGGCCCCCCTTCAGGGTAACCGGGCAGGGCAATATGCTCGCCTTCCACATGGGCCCCGGGAATGCCGGTAACCTTTTCGAACCACTCGCCGGAAAGGTCCCGCTTGGGGCCTGCCGGCACACAGCCGAATACCTTCTGATAAAAGCCTGAAAGCTTTTTCCAGTCTTTTGCGACAATGTTGGTGTGAGTATATTTGGCCGACATGGCAATCCTCCTTACAAAACACGGCGGGGCGCGTGGCTGCTCATCCCCGCTACATCGTGTGCGGCTTCCATCACCATCTCGCTGATGGTGGGGTGGGGATGAATGGTCCGGGCCAGCTCGTCGACGGTGCCTTCCGAGCGCTTGAGGACGCAAAGCTCCGCAATGATGTCGGTGGCCCGAGGAGCCATCATGTGTGCCCCCAGCAGCTCACCCGTTTCCTCTTGGGTAATCAGCTTGACAAACCCAGCGCTTTCCCCCATAACGGTGGCTTTCCCGTTGTGGGAAACCGAGAAGCGCCCTACTTTGTACCGGTAACCCCTCTCCCCCGCTTGCTCCTCCGTAAGGCCTACAGCGGCAATTTCGGGGGAGGTATACACGCAGCTGGGAATGACGTCATACTGCATTACATCGTCTTTCCCGGCGATGTTGGCTGCCGCCACCAATCCTTGGGCAGAGGCCACATGGGCCAACTGAAGCTTTCCGGTGATATCGCCAATGGCGTAGATATTGGGGACAGATGTTCTCATGGCGTCGTCCACCATTACAAAGCCTTTGTGGGTTTTGACTCCAACGGCCTCCAGACCCAACCCGGCAGTGACCGGCCTCCGCCCCGCCGCCACCACGACCTGCTCCGCCTGTACTTGGGATTTCTTCCCGCCGTGCTCGTAGATGCACAGGCCCTTTTTCAGCTCCAGCACCTTGGCGTTTGTGATGACTTCTACCCCCTGCTGCCGGAGCATCTTGGCGCAGGCGGCGGACAGTTCCGCATCCATTCCGCCGAGGATGTTGGGCAGCATCTCGATGACTGTCACCTTTTTGCCCAGCATGGAAAAGATCCCGGCAAACTCGATGCCGATGACGCCGCCGCCAATTATCACCAACGATTCCGGGCATGTTTTCAGGGCAAGAACCTCATCGGAACTGAGAGCGCCCGATTCCTTAAGTCCGGGAATGGGTGGCTGGGCGGGTGCAGACCCGGTGGCCAATATCAGGTTGGCAGCGGTAATCTGTTGTTCATTTACTGCAATAGTGTGAGCGTTTTTCAGGATTCCGGCTCCCTGAATCACCTCGACTCCTGCCTGCTTGAGCAGTGCTCCCACTCCCCCGCTCAGTCTTGCCACCACTTGGTCTTTCCGCTTCATAATTTGATCGAACTGGAACCCCACATTGGATACCGTGATGCCAAAATCCCCTGCGCTCTGGATTTCTTGGTACAGTTCAGCGCTGTGGAGCATGGATTTGGTGGGCATGCATCCCCGGTTGAGGCAGGTTCCGCCCAGAGCGTCCTTTTCGACCAGCACCGTCCGCTTTCCAAGAAGGGCGCAGCAGACTGCCGCCACATATCCGCCGGGGCCGC
>CALCSA010000184.1 GCA_937894185.1 uncultured Clostridia bacterium
TGATGTGGTGGTGAACCAGTGGTAATCGACACAGCCAAGGTTGAGTCGGCCAGACAGGGTGATAAAGAGAGCTTCGCTCAGGTGTACCAGTGTGTGGCATCTGATTTGTACAAAGTTGCCCTTTACACTCTGGGTAACTCCTACGATGCGGAGGACGTGGTTAGCGAGACCTTTATCGAGGCATATAAGGGAATTACCAATCTCCGGGACGTTGGCAGCTTTAAAGCATGGATTATGAAGATTCTTTCGGTGCGCTGCAAACGCAAAATTGCCGATTATGTCAAGCATAAAAATACCTTTGATCTGGAAAACTTTATGACCACCCTTTCGGACAGCGCTGATATGGCGGGAGATGCTTCCGAGCGGGTGACGGTGGTAGAAGCCATGGGCCGCCTTTCTCATCAGGAGCGCCAAATCATTGCGCTTTCGGTGCTTCAGGGCTATACCACCAAGGAGATTGCCCGGATTCTAGGCAGTCCCCAAGGCACTATTTCCTCCAAACTCCATCGCTCTCTGGCCAAGCTTCGCAAGATGATTCAGGAAGAGCAGGAAGCATAAGCCGGGTCAAGAAAGCAGGGGCCGGGGAGTTTTCTTGTATCACACCCCAACGTTCTGCTTTAAGAAATGAGGTATCCGTGTTGGTAGCCTATTCCGAAAACCGGGGGCATAACCTGGAAATGAAGCACTTGCGCAAACGGTTGAGTGAGTTGGACGCTCAGATCGTCCTGCCCGACTCTCTGAAAGGGGAGGCTTTGCTGGCTCGTCTGGATGGCGTGGAGCAGCAGGCCCCTCCCATGAGCGCTGCTTTGATGCGGCCCCGCCGCTGGCTCAACGCCCGCTCGGGGTTTGCCTATGCTGCCGCTTTTTTATTGATTGTCGGCCTGTTTTACGGCTTGGGATTTGATCAGCAGAGCAACCATCACTCTGGATCGGGAGCAGGGCCGCTTGGCTGAGTCCCGGCAGGCGGTGGAAGAGATGGCTCCGGCCCCCACCTCCGCCCCCGAAGCCGCTGCAAGAGCCGCTTTTTCCGCCGCCGAGGAGCCGGGGGAGACAGAGGCAAACGACTCGAAAGCGGCGGATATAGCCCCCTTTGCGGCGCAGCTCCACCCTTCTGCCCCTTTGTCTAAGGAAACAGAGCATCGCAGTGCACCTGACGCCATGGGAGGCGTTCTGTCCACCCAGCTGTGCACCTTTGGAGAGGATTATGTTCTGGCCTGCCGCCCGGTGGACGAAAACGATCCCGATATGGGGGTGGCCAATGTTCTGGAGGTGCTGAACCAACGGGAAAATCGGCTGGTGGCTCTGGTCCCCCTTCCCGCCATGGAGCGGGTGGTGCAAGCCTTTGCCGGAGACCATCTGGTGGCGATCGTGGGGGAGGATGATCACTCGATCTATACCCTGACGCTGGATCTTTCCAATCTGGAAGAGCCCAAGACTCTGGAGTTACTGGAGCAGCCCGGAACCTTGGAGGCTGCCCGGGCCTTTGAAGAGGTGGTGCATTTGGTGTCCTACACCCCGGAACCTCTGGAAGAAGGGCTTCATAGAGTGGAGCTTCCCTATAGCAGCGAAAAGGGAGCCGCGGTGTTTACCGCTTTGAGTTTGGAGGATGGCAGCCGGAATCAGGTGGCTTTTTTGGGCGCGGGAAAAGAGATTAAACTTTACAACATCAGCGCCTATATCTACTTTGACGGGGTGTCTTTGGAAAACAATGTAGAAACATCGGATTTGTTTGTAGCCCAGATCCAATTTAGCGATCTGGAAATTGAATTGGGAGGCGTTTCCTGATTCTGGATCAGGCACCGGAACAACAGAAGTAAAAAGGGCCGCGTTCCGCTGGGAATGCGGCCTTGCAGTATCTGGGGGCATCCCAGGGAGCCGCGTTTTTGCATGGCCTGCCGTAAAAGGGAGATACTATTGATTCTAAGGGAGCGACCGGATGCTTTTACCGGAGGGGTAAGGCCCCTGTAGGCATTGTGCGGGGGGAGAAAGTTAGGCTCACGCCGGGATTTGCAGCAACACGGCATCTACAGGGCTGCTAGAAGACATGGCGGAATAAGGTTGCTCATCCTGGAAGAACAGAAAGGGTGGAGGTGGTATAAACTGGAGCTGCTACAGGCTTTGCGGGCATGGTCCAATCCCACGCTGGACCTGCTGTGGCAATCGGTCACCATGCTGGGAGAATATCTGGTGCTGGCGGGGATTTGCTTTCTGGTCTACTGGTGCATCGATAAGAAGTCGGGGCGCTATCTGATCCTCTGCCTTGGCTTGAGCATTTGCATCAACGGTATTCTCAAAGATTTAGTGCAGGCTCCCCGCCCCTTCTGGCAGGCCGGAGCCCCGGAGGCGCTGCGCCTCGAAACAGCCACCGGCTACTCCTTCCCCAGCGGGCATTCCCAAGCAGCCGCCACCCTTTATACGGCGCTGGCTGTCCAAACCCGGCGCAGTGCGGTGAAAGCCGCCTTAGCTGCCTTAATTTTGGCAGTGGGCTTTTCTAGACTTTATCTGGGGGTACATTATCTGGAGGATGTTGCGGTGGGCATCCTGCTGGGGGCGGGGACATCGCTGCTAGTGGGGGTTCTGCTGCAGCGGAAGATGCTCAGGCAGGCCATGACTTTCTGCGCCATGGCGGCAGCGCTGACTCTGCTGGTGGCGCAATCCGATGACAGCTATGCAGCCGCAGGGCTGAGCGCAGGCCTTTTGGGTGGCTTTTGGCTGGAGCGCCGGGTGGTGTTCCAAAAGCCAAAGGGGGCAGTACAGGGCGCTGCCCGCCTTGTGGGAGGATTTTTACTGCTGGGTGGGTTTTATCTGGCGGTGAGTCTGGTTTGGACCAAGACACCTATCGTCTCTTTTTTAAAAAATGCAGGCGTTGCATTTTTGGCGACAGGAGGCTACCCGTGGCTGTTTCAAAAGTGGGAAAAAGGGGATAACAATCGCAAAAACAAGGAAGTCTCTCCCTGAATGTAAGACAAAAGCCGAAGTGCGACACTTTTTTTATAAATCTATTGACAATCACCGGAAGCTATAGTATAATAAGTTTCGTTGTGGAAATTCCCCAACGGGAGCATAGCTCAGCTGGGAGAGCATCTGCCTTACAAGCAGAGGGTCACAGGTTCGAGCCCTGTTGTTCCCACCATCCGGAAAATTTCAAAGGACATATGGCCCGGTAGTTCAGTTGGTTAGAACGCTAGCCTGTCACGCTAGAGGTCGAGGGTTCGAGTCCCTTCCGGGTCGCCAATTTAGCTGTTAGCTTTGGTCCATGTTTTTCTCAGATGGCTACAGGCAAAGACTAACGCTATAAGCCTTTGTAGCTCAGTTGGTAGAGCAGTGGACTGAAAATCCACGTGTCGCTGGTTCGATTCCGGCCAAAGGCACCAAAATGTTGTTGGCTCTGCCGACAACTATACGCGGGTTTAGCTCATCTGGTAGAGCGCCACCTTGCCAAGGTGGAGGTAGCGAGTT
>CALCSA010000185.1 GCA_937894185.1 uncultured Clostridia bacterium
CGTGATGAAAACCCTTTGGGACGGCTTTTGCACAGCCTTTTCCATGTATACCATCCTGCCGGTTCCCCCCGCCAAGTGGAGCCGGGAGAGCATGCGGTACGCCCTGTGCTTTTTTCCTCTGGCGGGGGTAGCAGTGATGCTCCCCGCCCTGCTTTGGCAGTACGTTTCTTTTCGCCGGGGGATTTCTTCCGGGCTGTTTGCCGCAGTGGCCACTCTGCTGCCCCTGATCATCAGCGGCGGGATTCACATGGATGGCTTTTTGGATGCGGTGGATGCTCTTTCCAGCCATGCTCCCGCGGATAAGAAGTTGGAAATCATGTCCGACCCTCACATGGGAGCCTTTGGAGTGCTGGGTTGTGCCGTGTATCTGTTCCTTACCTTTGGCCTGTGGTCGCAGGTGTATGCCACCCCCCGCCTGATGCTCTTTCCCACGGTGGGCTACGTGCTTTCCCGCTCTCTGAGCGGATGGGGCGTGGCTCATTTTCCCTGCGCCAAAACTTCGGGGCTGGTCTACTTCTTTTCCGGTGGGGCGTCCCGCCGGGGGGTCACCCTGTGCTGCGGTGCGGGGGCGGTGCTCTGTCTGGGCTACCTCCTCTGGCTGGAGCCATTTTGGGGAGCCGTCAACGCATGTCTTTGCCTTGGATACGCCGCTGCTCATAAAAGGATGCTGCTGCGGGAATTTGGCGGCAACACCGGAGACCTTTCCGGGTTTCTTTCCCAAACCATCGAGCTGCTCACCCTGCTGGTGGCCGCCATTGGAGGTATTGTATCATGAAGATTCTGATCGTAGGCGGAGCGTCTCAGGGAAAGCTGGAATATGTGAAGAAGCAATGCGCTCCCAAACAGGTGATGGACGGTGGCCTCTGCCCTTTGGAGGATGCCTTTTTGGGGGATGCTCTCAACCGCTTTCACCTGCTGATTCGCCGCCTGATGGAACAGGGGCTGGAGCCTTGGGAGTTTATAGAGCATACTCTGGAAGCCCGGGACAGCTGGATCATCCTCTGTGATGAGGTGGGAAGCGGCGTTGTGCCCATCGATGCCTTTGAGCGGCAGTGGCGGGAGCAGGTGGGGCGGATTTGCTGTCTTTTGGCCCATCGGGCAGACCGGGTGGAGCGGCTTTGCTGCGGAATTCCCCAGCGTCTCAAATAATTGCGAAAGGGAGCTTGCCGTTGAGTGTTCCATTCAATCCGACCCGTACCATCGCCTTGGTCCGCCATGGAAAAACCGCGGAAAATCTAAAGGGTGCCTACATCGGGCGGCTGGACCCGCCACTTTGCCCTCAAGGGGTGCAAGAGCTTGCTTCGCGGCGGCTTTCCTGCCCCCAGGTGGTGGTTTCCAGCCCTATGCTGCGCTGCCTGCAAACAGCGGCTCTGCTGTATCCCAACTGCCAGCCGGTGATTCTTGCCGATTTGCAGGAGCGGGACTTTGGCCTGCTGGAGGGCCTGACCCACCGGGAGATCATCCGAAAGCCCGGCTTGGAAGATTGGGGGATGGACCCTTCCCGGATGCCGTTTCCCGGTGGGGAGGAAGAAGCTGCTTTTCACCGCCGGAGTGTGAGGGGCTTTGGTGCGGTGCTGGAACTGCTGGCGCAGAAGCAGGCAAGCTCTGGGGCCGTCATCACCCACGGAGGAGTTATCATGTCGATTTTGGCGGATTTATTCCCCTCCTCTTCCTTTTACCACTGGCAGGCAAGCTGCGGCTCCGGCTGGCTGCTGACGCAAGCCGGCGGGCAGTTTGACGTGCAGCCTTTTCCGGCGGAAGGGGGCTGACCGCATGACTTTTATCCTTGAGCAGGGTGGAATCCTGCTGTTGGGCTTTGCGTTGGATTTGATTTTGGGGGCCCCCCCTTGGCTATACCATCCGGTGCGGGCCATGGGAGCACTGATCTCCTTTTTAGAAAAGCGGCTGCGCAAGATGAATCCCGACACCCCCTCCGGCCACCGAAAAGCCGGCAGGCAGATGGCGGTTCTGGCTGTTGCTATCACTGCTCTGACCTTTTGGAGCATCGTAAAACTTGCCTCCCTCTTGGGGCCTGCCGTTGCCTTTCTGGTCCGGGGATTCATCGCCTATCAGATGCTGGCCACCCGGGACCTTTACAACCACAGCATTCGGATTTTCCGCCGGCTCAAGGCCGGGGATTTGGCGGGAAGCCGCCATGCTCTCTCCCGCATTGTAGGCCGGGATACCCAAAACTTGGATGAGTGCGCCATTGTGCGGGCTACGGTGGAGTCGGTGTCGGAAAACACCGCCGACGGTGTGGTGGCCCCTCTTTTTTACCTTGCTCTGGGGGGCCCTGTCCTCGGGGCTGTGTATAAGATGATCAACACCATGGATTCCATGGTGGGCTACCGCAACAGCCGGTATCAGGATTTTGGCCGATTTGCCGCCAAGCTGGACGATGCCGCCAACTGGATTCCCGCCCGGCTGGCCGCTTTTTGTATGATAGCCGCCGCCGCCTTTTGCAGGCAGGATGCCCGGGGTGCTTTGCGCATCTGGCAGCGGGACCGCACCGCCCATTCCAGCCCCAACAGCGCCCAAACCGAGGCTGCCTGTGCCGGAGCACTGGGTATTCAGCTGGGGGGGGACAGCTGCTACGGCGGTCTGGTGGTGAGCAAGCCCACCATCGGGGACGATACCCGCCTTCCCCAATACCAGGATATTGAAGCCGCCAACAATCTGATGCTCTGCACCTCTTTCCTTGCCTTGGGGCTCTGCTTTTTGCTGCGCATGGGGTTGGCCCTTCTGTTTTGAGGCAGCGGATGCCTATAACAGTCAACTGATTTCCATTAAAAGGAGCCTGCCATGCCTCCTCACAAGGAGATTATTCACGGCGGAGATTTGGTTTCCGCCCGGGAACAAACCGGATGCTCTTCCCTGTTGGATTTTTCCGCCAATGTAAATCCTCTGGGGCTGCCGGATTCGGTGCGCTCCGCCGTCATCCAAGGGTTGGAGCAGAACACCACTTACCCCGACCCCCTCTGCCGGGACCTGCGCCGGGCGCTTTCCCGGTATGAGCAGGTGCCTGAGGGGTACATTCTTTGCGGCGGTGGAGCCAGCGACCTGATCTTTCGGCTGGCCTATGCCTTGCGGCCCAAACGGGCTCTGCTGCTGGCCCCCACCTTTGCGGAATACCATCTGGCCCTTGCGGAGGTGGGATGTTTATGCTCCTACCATAGTCTCAGGGAGGAGGAGGGCTTTCTCCCCCGCCCGTCTCTGATACAGGAGGCTGCAAGCTGCGATTTGGTTCTGCTCTGCAACCCCAACAACCCCACCGGTGCTCTTATAGACCCGGCTCTTATGAACTGGGTGCTGGAAGCCTGCATCCGCACCGGGGCTGTGCTGGCGGTGGACGAGTGCTTTTTGGATTTTCTTCCTCAGGAGGAGGAGCACACCCTCAAAGCAAAGCTGGAGCACTATGATCGGCTGATTATTCTGCGGGCCTTCACCAAAATATTCGCCATGCCCGGCCTGCGGCTGGGGTACGCCCTTTCTTCGGGAGCGGAGTTATTGCGCCGGATGGATCAGGCAGGCCCCGCCTGGAATGTCAGCGTCCCCGCCCAGCTGGCGGGCATCGCGGCGGCAGAGGAATGGGATTATCTTCAGCAGACCCGCACTCTCATCGCCACAGAAAGAGCATGGCTGCAAACGGCTCTGGCCGCTCTGGGGCTGACGGTGTATCCGGGGGCCGCCAACTATCTCCTGTTTCGGTGCCGGAAGCACGACCTTGCCGCAAAGATGGCGCGGCAGGGGGTGTTGATTCGGGATTGTTCCAATTATCGGGGGCTGGAGCCGGGATATTTTCGGGTTGCAGTCCGCGGCAGAACAGAAAATACCGCCCTTGTGAGGGCGATGAAGGAGTGCCTGTAGATGAAAAGCATGATGATCTTGCTGGATGGAATTCAGGATCAGGCTTATCCGGAGCTGGAGGGGAAAACTCCCCTCCAAGCAGGCGGAAAAGAAGCCTTTGCCCGGTTCCGGGAAGAAAGCGCCAGCGCCCGCCTGATCACCTCGGTGCCGGGACGGGAAACCGACACCCTGATCTGCACCCTCACCCTTTTGGGGGTGGAGAAAGAAGAGCTCCCCACCGGGCGCTCCAGTTTGGAAGCTCTGGCGGAGCAGTTCCCCTTTGAAAAAGAGGATCTGATTCTGCGGTGCAGCTTTGTTAAGGTAGACGCCGACAACCGCATCGTGGAGCCCTGCTGCACTCCCCCTGACGAGGTAGCCGAGGCTTTGATGAAAGAAGTAATCGCAAGGCATCAGGCCACTCTCAAGCGGATTGGCGGCTACAAGTGCCTTCAGTGTATGCCGGGGGGCAGGCAGTGGGTCAGGGGATTTACCGCCCACCCCGCCCACGACTGCACCGGTTGGACCATACAAGAAGCCGTTCCTTCCGGCAACAGGCTGGCGGAGCAGCTGGCCGCCACCTCTCTGGCGCTTCTGGAACAGCACCATCCCTACACCATCCTCAACTGGGCTCCCTCAGCCTATGAGGAAGTCCCCTCCTTCACCCAGCTCAACGGTATGGAGGGCGGGATGGTGACCAAGACTTTGGTGCTGGAGGGAATCGCCCGGGCCATGGGGATAGAGTGCCTTTCTGTGGAAGGAGCTACCGGGGATACCGATACCAACCTAAAGGGCAAGGTTCAGGCCGCCCTAAGGCTTCTGGAGCAGAAGGACTTTGTGATGCTTCACATCGGGGGAACCGATGAGGCCACCCACCGGCAGAACCCGGTGGAAAAAACTGAGTTCATTGCCCGGATTGACCGGGAGCTACTACTCCCCATTCTGGAGAACTGCCCCGAGAGCACCCGCATCATGCTCACCAGCGACCACTGGGCTCTGTGCAGCACCTCCGGCCACACCGATGATCCCGTTCACGCCTACCTGTGGGAAAAGGGGGCAAGGCATCAGGGGGACCTAGGCACCTTTCCCGGGACGCGGGCGGTGGAGCTGCTCTGTGGCGACAGTTGGTGAGCTCCCGCCCATCATCAGAAGCTGTGACAGCAGAAAGGAGCCTTCCGTTGCCGGAGGCTCCTTTCTGCTGCTATTAGACGGAAATCCTTCGAATGGTTTCCAGTGTTTCCTTGATGGTGTCGATGGGATTGCCCTTCTTAGAAATTTTGACAGCCAGATAGGGTTTGGCTCCGGCGTTGACCATCACCCGGCCCTTCATGGCGGCAGCCACTCCCGCGGCCTGCTCCATGTTCAGCTCCTGCGGGAAGAGGAGAATCCGGTCCTCCCGCTGGCTGATCTCCTTAAAGCCCAGCAGCGAGGCGGTGTTCCGGACCAAAGCCACCTCCACCAGTCCCGCCACGGCATCAGGAGGGTCGCCAAACCGGTCGATGAGCTCGTCGTTGAGATCCAGCACATCCTCCGGGCTT
>CALCSA010000186.1 GCA_937894185.1 uncultured Clostridia bacterium
GGCATCCGCCCCAGCAGGGCCGAAACCTCCGACCCCGCCTGTACAAACCGAAAAATGTTGTCGACAAAGAACAAAACATCCTGTCCCTGCATATCCCGGAAGTATTCCGCCATGGTCAGCCCGGTAAGGGCTACCCGCATCCGGGCGCCGGGGGGCTCGTTCATCTGCCCAAAGACCAGAGCCGTCTTATTCAGAACGCCGGATTCCAGCATCTCGTAGTAGAGGTCGTTGCCTTCCCGGGTCCGCTCTCCCACTCCGGTAAAGACGGAGTAGCCCCCGTGCTCGGTGGCAATGTTGCGGATCAGTTCCATGATCAGCACAGTTTTTCCCACTCCCGCGCCGCCAAAAAGCCCTACCTTGCCCCCCTTGACATAGGGGCAAATAAGATCGATGGCTTTGATGCCGGTTTCCAGAATCTCGGTGGATTCACTCTGGTCGGAAAAATCGGGAGGGTCCCGATGGATGGGCCAGCGCTCTTCGTCCTCCGGCTCCGGCTGATCGTCAATGGGGTCTCCCAAGACGTTGAACATCCGCCCCAGAGTCTCGTCCCCCACCGGCACCGAAATGGGCCTGCGGGTGTTGATGGCCCGAGCGCCCCGGGTCAGGCCGTCGGTGGGTCCCATGGCAATACAGCGCACCACCCCGTCCCCCAACTGCTGGGCTACCTCGGCAATCAGCACTTCCTCGCGATTTTGAACTTTAATGGCGCTGTTGATAGCCGGAACTCCGCTGGCGGGAAAGCGGATGTCCAGCACCGCGCCGGTAATCTGTATCACCTGACCGATTTCATTGATGACGCCAAACTCTTCGTTCAAATCCCATCACTCCCCTTCTCCGCTCACCGCGCCTGCTCCGGTTACAATTTCGGTAATTTCCTGTGTGATGGCTCCCTGCCGTGCCTGATTGTAAAGCAGCTGGAGGGACTCCATCATCTCATCGGAGTTTTTCACCGCACTGTCCATGCTGGTGATGCGGGCACTCTGCTCGCAGGTGGCGGCCTCCAGCAAAACCCCGTACAAAAAGCTGGCCATGTAAAAAGGCACGGTGCGGCTGAGCAGCGCGGAACCTGCCGGTTCGCAGCGCACCATCCCCGGCCATGGCTCCCCTTCCGGCAGATCCAGAGGCAACAGCCGCTGCACCCGGACGTTCTGGGACAGCATGGAGACAAACTGGGTGGAAACCACCAGAACCTCGTCCACCTCCCCGGCGTCGTACCAGTCGAGAAGCAGGCGGGCAATTTCCAATCCGTCGTCAAACATAGGGGTTTCGGAAACCCCGGTAAAACTGGCTGCAATGGCCGGCTTTTTGCGGCGCTTGCAATAGTCCCGGGCCTTGGATCCCACCGTCACCAGACGCACCTCTCCCGGCAGCTCCTTGATAAGCTGATAGGCCTTGCGGACGACGTTAATATTGTATCCCCCGCACAGCCCCCGGTCCCCGTTGACCACCACCACCGCCGTGGTCTTAACCTCCGGCCTTGGGGTGGCGTAAGGATGCCGCTCCCCTTCCAGACTTTGCAGAGCGGCGGAAATCATGCGGTGGTTTTCCTCCAAAAAAGGGGCGGCAGCGCTCATCCGGGCACGGCAGCGCTGCACCTTGGCAGTGGACACCAGCCGCATGGACTGGGTGATCTGCCGGGTGCTGGCAATGGAGCCGATTCGCATTTTTAAAAGCTGTATGGACTGCATAACGGTCCCCCTTATAACTTAATTATTATAACAGTTCACCGAAAAAAAGGCAAATGAACCCCCTGTCCCCAAGGCCGGGAAGTCCCCGGTTTTGGGGCAAAAACTTTTCCTTTGGGCGGTGGAGTTTCCGGCTGCCTTCCCGCCGGAGAAGCCTTCGGCTCTTTGCGCAAAACCTGTACGCAGCTAGGTTTTCCCAATTCCCGGGGCAAATCCGGGAACTATCCCACAATAATTTGAAGGGAAGCTGCGGCTTTTTAAACGATACGTAGATGGTGGTCATTCTTTATGAATTCTTTACATTTACAGGGGGCTTTTCCATTGTAAAACCCGGCCCATCTTGTTAAGATATGAGTGGTAAAAAAGGAAGAAGGATCGAGAAGATAGCTGCCTTTCCTCACTGGAAGGAAGGGCAAACGCAACCATGTTCCACGACTTTTTATGAGGTATTTTCATGCGGATGAATCGAAAGTTCGACACAAAAGTTCAGTACATCAAATACAAGGTGCTGCGGGAAGTGGCCCGCAAAGCATGGGAGGAGGACCTGCCCCGGAGCATTTTGGAACTGCCCCGGCAGATTATCCCCGACGGCGAGGCCACCATGCGCTGCTGCATCTACAAAGAACGAGCCATCATCACCGAGCGAATCAAGCTGGTGTTGGGGGGCAACCGCCAAAGCCCCAACATCGTGGAAGTGATCAACATCGCCTGCGACGAGTGTCCTGTGGGAGGATACGAGGTTTCTACCGCTTGCCGGGGCTGCATCGCCCACCGCTGCGAGGAAGTTTGCCCCCGGGACGCCATTGTCTTTGACCACACCCAAAAGGCTCATATCGACAAAAGCAAGTGCGTCAGCTGCGGAAAGTGCGCCGCCGTTTGCCCCTATAGTGCCATCCGCAACAACCGCCGCCCCTGCGAAAACGCCTGCAAGGTAAACGCCGTTTCCATGGGAGAGGACAACGTGGCCGTCATTGACGAGAGCCTCTGCATCGCCTGCGGAGCCTGCGTCTACCAGTGTCCCTTTGGAGCCATGCAGGACAGGTCCTATATTCTGGACGCTATCGACCTAATTCAAAAAAGCGGAGCGAATCAAAACTATAAGGTCTACGCCGTGGTGGCTCCCTCCATTTCCAGCCAGTTTGCATACGCCAAGCTGGGGCAGGTGGTTTCCGGCATCAAGGCTCTGGGCTTTTACCACGTGGTAGAGGCTGCTCTGGGGGCCGACATGGTAGCTTGGAAGGAGGCGGATGAGTTGGCGGAAAAGGGCTTTTTGACCAGTTCCTGCTGCCCCGCCTTTGTGTCCTATATCCACAAGTCCTTCCCCGGGATGAAGGAGCATATCTCCCACAACCTTTCCCCCATGGCGGAAATCGCCAAGTATATCAAGGAGTCCTCTCCCGGGGCCAAGGTCGTGTTTATCGGTCCCTGCACCGCCAAAAAGGAGGAGGCTCAGCTGGATAGCGTCCGCCCCTATATGGATTGTGTGCTGACCTTTGAGGAGCTTCAGGCCCTGTTTGACAGTCGGGATTTGGACATCACCGCTCTGGAGGAGGATGCGCTGGACAATGCCTCTTACTATGGCAGAATTTTTGCCCGCAGCGGCGGCTTGTCCGAGGCGGTAGCTCAGGCTCTCACCGAAAAGGAGCGGGACTTTGACCTGCGCCCCCTTGCCTGCGATGGTATCGAGCAATGCCGCATCGCCCTGCTCAAGGCGGACAAGGGCTGTCTGGAGGAAAACTTTATCGAGGGTATGGCCTGTGTAGGCGGCTGCATTGGCGGCGCAGGCTGCCTCAGCCACGGCCCCAAGGATAAAGGTGAAGTGGATAAGTACGGGCGGCAGGCCTTTGAAAAAGGCATCTCCGGTGCGGTCAGCCGCCTTTCCCCCGTTCGCTAGGGATTATACTGCCTTGCCCTCGACACGACACCTTACATAATGGAATGATGCTGCAAGTGGGGCTTTTCCACAACTGCTTCGCCCCAAAACAGAACGTTAAAACAACCCATCCCCCCTCGGCTTCTGGCCAAAGAGGGATGGGTTTTGTTGTGCTGTAATCATGCTGCGGACTTCCGTTATTTTACTGAATTTAGTTATCTAATTGGCTTTGGGAGTTTCCTGACTCTGTTCCACCGGATGCTGCCGTCCTTCAAAGTCCACCCGGTAGGGGCGGGGATGCACCAGCTCCGACACCATGACAAAGTCGTAGCCTTCCCCCCGAATGGCCTCGATAATCTGGGGTAGAGCCGCAGGGGTGTGCTTGGCTCCGCTGTGGAACAGCAGAATGGAGCCGTTGCGCAGCTTTTTTAAAATGCGCTGCTGCATCTCGTCGGGGGTGAGGTTTCGGTAATCCAGACTGTCACAGTCCCACTGGATGGGGAAAAGGCCTTCGGCTTCGATTAGCTCGATCACCTGATTGTTGTAGGCTCCCGATGGCGGCCGGAACAAAGTGGGGGGGGTTCCGGTCAGGGCCTTTATTTTCTCGTTGCTTACCCGGATTTCCCGCAGAATGCCATCCCGGTCCAGCTTGGTCATATCGGCATGGGTGTCGGAGTGGCTGCCCAACTCATGGCCTGCCGCGTCAATCTGCCGCACTGAATTGGGGTAACGGTCGCACCAGTCCCCTACTAAAAAAAAGCTGGCCTTTACGTTGTGCTGGTCCAGGGTCTCCAAAATCTGCTCAATATCCTCGTTGCCCCATGCGCAGTTGATGCCCAGAGCCACCTTTTTTTCCGGCGTTTCCACCGAATAG
>CALCSA010000187.1 GCA_937894185.1 uncultured Clostridia bacterium
GGTCATCTGGGCCGCCATCCGAAAGAAGGGAATACCCAGCCCCACCTTGCGGGTGGTCCGGGTGGTGTAAAAAGGATCCTGAACCTGAGCCACCTGCTGGGGACTCATCCCCTTTCCGTTATCCTCGATCCGGATGGAAAGGGTGTTGGCTTGGGACTGCTCCTCCACGGTGATGCCAATGAGAGAAGCGCCTGCCGAAATGCTATTTTGAGCCACATCCATGACATTGAGGGAAAGCTCTCGCATGGATTCGCCTCCCTTTGTTCTGTCCCCCACATTATAACAAAACAAAAAGGCAAAATCCACAAGAAAACCTTGCATTTTCGCATGATTTTCACAAGCAAATGAGTTTTTTGGTGTTAGTTTATGGCAACACTTTATGCGTTATTAATAACAAATCCTATATTTTCAACATCTGTTTTACGTTTATTCTAATTCAATTGGTTGATGGGCACAAAAAACAATCTAAAATATTGTAAGCTTCTCGACGGGATTCATGCTATAATAATAGTACTTGTTGCGGCAAAAAGGCCGCAACACAGCGCAATTGGAGCTTTTTGGCTCCTTGGATTTTCCTTTTTGCCGGTATGGGCAAAATAAAAGATACATAGGAGGTTTTGCCTTGAAGCTGGGAAAAATTGTAGAGCTTCTGGACGCCAAGGTGCTTTGTGGCGGCGACATGGACATGGAAATTCAGACAGCCTGCGGCAGTGATATGATGAGCGACGCTCTGGCCTTTATTGAGGATCAGGCCATGCTGCTGACCGGGCTGATCAACCCACAAAGTGTCCGCACCGCCGAAATGCTGGATATGCGCTGCATCTGCTTTGTGCGGGGTAAGATGCCGGGAGACGACGTGGTGGAACTGGCCCGAGAACGGGAAATTGCCGTGCTCACCACCCGATACCGGATGTTCTCGGCCTGCGGCAAACTGTATCAGGCTGGGCTGCGGGGCGGGGACTGTTAGTCCATATCCTTCAGGAAGTAGGGAGTTTATTGACAAGCAAATCTTCTGTGGAGCCCATCACTCAACAATATGTCATTCCCGGCACCGACTTCACCCGGGCGGGAGAGGCCTCCAGCAAGGTAAAGACCATCCTCAAGCGGCTGGGTTACGATTCCGACGCCATTCGCCGGGTGTCCATCGCTATGTATGAGGGGGAGATCAACATGGTGATCCACGCCCATGGCGGAACCGCAAAGGTGGAGATTTTCCCCGATCGGGTGGAGATTACCCTTTCCGATCAGGGTCCCGGCATTTCCGATGTCTCCAAAGCCATGGAGGAAGGCTATTCCACCGCCCCCGACGAGGTGCGGGCGCTGGGCTTTGGGGCGGGGATGGGGCTGCCCAATATGAAAAAGTGCTCCGACGATATGCGGGTCCATTCTGTGATCGGCAAGGGAACCGACGTCTACATGACCATTCGGGTTCGGGGAGCAGGGGGCTGAGTCAATGCCTGCACCGCCGCCATAACTGCCGCCTTGCTTTATGGCAAAGGCTTCCGGGCCTTTTATAAACTCTAACTCTTGCACAGTTCCACATCTGCCATACCCTTTATTAAGATAAGGCCGTCCGCCAACTTGGGGCGGGCCGCCGGGGGAGCGGGGGATGGCAGCGGCGCATCGCCAAGCATTCCACGCAAGCTGCAGGAATATGACGGCAAAGGCTTTCGGGCCTTTTGTAATTCCTAACCCTTGCATAGTTCCACATCTGCCATACCCTTTATTAAGATAAGGCCGTCCGCCAACTTAGGGCGGGCCGCCGGGGGAGCGGGGGTATGGCAGCGGCGCATCGCCAAGCGTTCCACGCAAGCTGCATGAATACGATGGAAAGGGTCTTCCGAATGCAATATTTTCACAGTGTACGCCTGGATGAGGATGAATGTCTGGGTTGCACCAACTGCATCAAGCGGTGCCCTACCCAGGCCATACGGGTGCGGGACGGCAAGGCGCGGATTATTTCCAACCGCTGTATCGACTGCGGCGAGTGTATCCGGGTTTGCCCTCACCACGCCAAGCGAGCAGTCACCGATCCCTTGAGTATGATGCACAACTTTCAATACAAAATTGCTCTGCCTGCCCCCACCCTGTACGGGCAATTCAACTTGCTGGATGTGGATTACATCCTGACAGGGCTGATTGCCATGGGCTTTGACCGGGTTTTTGAGGTCAGTCAGGCCGCCGAGCTGGTTTCTGACCACACCCGCCAGATCATGCGGGAAAAGAAGCTGAAAACCCCGGTGATCAGCTCTGCCTGCCCTGCCATTGTGCGGCTGGTCAAGGTGCGTTACCCCGATTTGTGCGAGCTGGTTCTGCCTCATCTTTCTCCCATGCAGGTGGCCGCCCATATGGCCAAGGAGGAAGCCATGAAGGAGACCGGCCTTGCCAAAGAGGAGATCGGCTGCTTTTTTATCACCCCCTGCCCCGCCAAGGTCACCGACATCGTCTCTCCCATCGGCATGTCCAAAAGCTGGGTGGACGGCGCTTTTTCCATCGCGGAAATTTATCCCTTGCTTCTGGAAAAAATGGATCGGAACCAGACCCCCCAGCCTCTTTCCAAAAGCGGCATCATCGGAGTGAGCTGGGCCAATTCCGGGGGAGAGAGCTCCTCTTTGATCCGGGAGCAGTATCTGGCCGCCGACGGCATCGAAAATGTCATTGCCGTGCTGGAACAGCTGGAGGATGAGCGTCTGGGGGAACTGGATTTTATCGAGCTCAACGCCTGTCCCGGTGGCTGCGTGGGCGGGGTCCTCACGGTGGAGAACCCTTACGTGGCCAAGGCCCGGATTCAGCGGCTGCGCAAGTACATGCCCGTTTCTCTCAACCACATGAACGACTCCATCCCCGCCGAGACTATGGATTGGGATGGAGGACTGGAGTATGCGGGGGTGATGCAGCTTTCCCCCAATTTGGAAGAAGCCATGCGGATGATGCGAGAAATCGACGCGCTGGAGGAAATTTTTCCTGCTCTGGACTGCGGAAGCTGCGGTGCTCCTTCCTGCCGGGCGCTGGCCGAGGACATTGTCACCGGCAGCGGGGCCAGGCTCAACGACTGTCTGTTCATCCTCCGCAAGGAGGCCAGCTCACTGGGCGTAAGCCTTTCCGAACACCCTGCCGACAAGGGCAGAATCTATCCAGCGGAGGAATCTCAAGATGACGGTAAAGACTCTGAGTGAGTTGCTGGAATGCAACTGTATTGCGGGACACGGCGGTTTGGAGCGCCCGGTCACCGGCGGCTACATCGGCGACTTTCTTTCCTGGGTGATGGGCCGGGCGGAAGAAAACAGTGCCTGGATCACCGTGATGGGCAACATCAATGGGGTGGCGGTGGCGCTGCTGGCCGATGTCAGCTGCATCATCCTTTGCGACAGCGCCCCTCTGGATGAGGACGCCCGGCTGCGGGCGGAGGAAAACGACATCCCGGTGCTTACTTCCCCCAAGTCCGCCTTTGCGCTGGCTTTGTCTCTGGGCAAGGCTCTGGGGCAATGCTGACGGCAACTTCTGGTAAAACTGATATAAAACACCAAAAGAGCTCTCTGTCCCCATGACAGGGAGCTCTTCTCTCGTTTAGGCTGCTTATCTGCTTATGCTTGGGAGCGAACCCGATCCCGCAGGGCGGCTGCCTCCCGAGCCAGCGCTTCGATCTCGTCAAAGCGCCCGGCAGCCAGCAGGTTGCCGGGGACCATCCAGCTGCCTCCACAGCAGAGGACGTTGGGCAGGGCCAGATAATCCCCTGCGTTGGCAGGCCCGACTCCCCCGGTGGGCATGAAGTTCACCCCGGCGTAGGGACCGGCCATGGCCTTGAGCATGGCAACGCCTCCCAGCACCTCCGCCGGGAACAGCTTAACAGTGCTCAGTCCCTCCCGCAGGCAAACCTCCACCTCGGTGGGGCTGGCGCAGCCGGGAATAACGGGGACGTTATTCTGAACACACCAGCGCACCGTATCCAGATTGGTACCGGGGCTGATGATAGCCCGGGCCCCTGCTTCCACCGCCTGCTGAGCCTGCTGCGGCGTCAGGATGGTTCCGGCGCAGAGGAACAGCTCCGGCTCCTCCTTGGCGATGGCCCGGATGGAGTCGATGGCCGCCTCGCTGCGGAAGGTGATTTCCGCGGCAGGCAAACCTCCCCGCCGCAGGGCAGCGGCCAACGCAGCCGCATGGTCCGGCGTATCCATTTTGATGACGGGCACAATGCCGATACGGCGCAGTATTTGTTCGGTTTGATTTACCATGGCTCATCTTCCTTTTGCTTGTGTTCCGCCATAAAGCGGGTCAGCTCTTCCCGGGTGGGGAGTCCCTCGTTGTCGCTGGTATGCATCAGCTGAATGGCGCCGATGGCGTTGGCCCGGCGAACCGCCTCCGGCAGGGGCAGGTTTTCCATCACACCGCTGATGATGCCCACCGCAAAGCCATCTCCCGCGCCCACCGTAT
>CALCSA010000188.1 GCA_937894185.1 uncultured Clostridia bacterium
ATCGAACCCCTGTCCGAAAACTTATTCATGTGGCTTTCTTCGAGCGAAGCCTATCCTTTACATTCCCTTGCCGACCCGCCGACAGGCAGGCTGGCCGACTTGGTAGCCCATATACATCCCGTGGGCCGTGGCACTCCACACGGGACGTTCACCGCTAAAGTGACGCCCTAGCCAGATCGCGGTCCCTCTGGTTCGGACGGCTGCTTAATTAAGCAGCAAATGCGAAGTTATTATCTTCAGCGTTTATCTTTAAGGTTGCACATTTTAACGAGATCGTGCGTCTCGGCTCGCTTACCACACTGCAAAATCCCCGTCGAAACCTTTACGCCCCCATATAAAACGATCTTTGAGGTTAAGGGTATTATCATTGGAACGGTGTGTTGGAAATAAGAAGAATCCATCCCCTGTCCAACATTTACGGTAGATTTTTGTTCTTCCTACTCCCTTCCCCGGTCCTTCATGGCCCGGTCAATATCCCGCTGAGCCGCCTTTTTAGCCGCGTCATCTCTCTTATCATAGAGCTTTTTACCCCGGCAAAGACCGATCTGAACCTTCACTCGGCTGCCTTTAAAATAGAGGGATAGCGGAATTAGAGTTAAACCTTTTTGGGCGATTTGCCCAGCCAGACGGTTAATTTCCCGGCGGTGCATCAGCAGCTTGCGGGGCCGCATAGGGTCCTTATTAAAGATGTTGCCCTTTTCATAGGGACTGATATGCATCTGCTTAATAAAAATTTCGCCGTCTTTGATGTCGCACCAGCTATCCTTGAGGTTGACACTTCCCTGCCGCAGGCTCTTTACCTCGGTACCCACCAGCTGGATGCCCGCCTCGTAGCTTTCGTCCACAAAGTAGTCATGGTAGGCTTTTTTGTTTTTGGTAATTGTCTTAAAGAGTTTATCTTCCAAGCCTGCCACCTCCCTGCGGTAAAATCAAAATACAAAGTCAGAAACCCCGATAGAATTATCTTATCACAAAATTATGAATAAAACACATCAAATTCTGCCGAATTCTATGAAGGTCAAAGAAGATCAAATCTCCCTCCGGCCTTCCAGAGCACGGTAAAGAGTTACTTCGTCGGCGTACTCTAAATTTCCGCCAACAGGAATTCCGTAGGCAAGGCGGGTTACCCGCAGCCCCATGGGCTTGAGCAGCCGGGCCAGATAAGTGGCGGTGGCCTCCCCTTCTACCGTGGGATTGGTGGCCATGATGATCTCCTCCACCTTGCTATCGCTCCCCAGCCGAGCCATCAATTCCTTGATGGTGAGCTGATCGGGGCCGATGCCATCCATGGGGGAAATCAGCCCGTGAAGCACATGATAAAGGCCGTTGTACTCGCGGGTTCGTTCAAAGGCAAGAATATCCCGGGGGTCCTCCACCACACAGATGACGGATTCGTCCCGGCCTGCCTGAGCACAGATGGGGCAGAGCTCCTCTTCGGTCAGGTTTTGGCAGCGGACACACTTCCTGATTTTTTCGTGAGCCTCTAAAATAGCGTCGGCAAACTCCTTCGCCCGCTCCTTGGGCAAATCCAGTATATGAAAAGCCAGCCGCTGAGCGCTCTTTCTGCCAATACCCGGCAGCCGTTCAAATTGCTCGATCAGCTTGACCAGCGGAAGGGCGCTTGTTTTACTCATGAGATCGCTCCATTTGCCAACGCAAAGCGGCGAAAACCCATCCGCCGCCCTGCTGGACTTCAGATTCCGGCGCTCCCGGCTAAGGAAGTGCCTCTCTTCTTTCTGCTTACATGCCCGGCAGATTCATGCCTCCGGTGATTTGATCCATCTCCCGCGCGGATGTTTCGTCGGCGGTGCGCAGCGCTTCGTTGACAGCGGCAAGGATTAGGTCCTGCAGCATCTCCACATCATCGGGATCCACGGCCTCCGGCTGAATTACAACGCCGGTCAGCTCCTTGCCACCCTTGACGGTGACAGAGACAACCCCGCCCCCGGAAGTGGCAGTGTATTCCTGCTGGGCCAGCTCTTCCTGCTTTTGGGTCATCTTTTCCTGCATCTTCTGAGCCTGACGAATCATGGCGTTCATGTCCTGAGGACCGCCGCCGAATCCCTTGGGTAACCTTGCTTTCATGGTGTATCCTCCTGTTATTCCTTCACCTGGACATCCACGCCCAGCTCGCTTGCTTTTTTTAGAAGCTCATCCAGCTTGTCAGGTATTTTTGCCTTAACCTCATAGCGCTGGGGATTATAAGGC
>CALCSA010000189.1 GCA_937894185.1 uncultured Clostridia bacterium
AAAGGCAATTCCCATACCATTGGCCACCATCTGAATAAACAGCTCGGGATGGCTGGTCTCACTGATCACGATGGGATCAATTCCCTCATTGTGAAACCCAGCAAAGATGGAGGCATGCAGGGTGGATGACGGGGAGGGCATGATGATGTTTTCCCCTGCCAGATCGGAAAATATCACCCGATCCTTTGCCCCCAGAGGGTGCCCATTGGGCATCAGGGCCATAATCTCGCTGTCAAACAGCTTGGTCAACCGCAGCCGGGGAGCATCGGGCAGCGGATTGGATGCCATGATAAAAGCCACATCCAACTGGTGGGACACCATCATCTCGATGAGGTGTTTGCTCTGATCCACGGTGATGCGGGTATCGATAGTGGGGTTCTCCTTTTTAAAAATGGCCAGCTTGTTGATGATGTTAAAGCAGCCAAAGGTGGAGAGCATGCCGATGCGGACCTTTCCCCGGCGCAGAGTGGAGTAATCCGCCATGGATTCCGTCAATTTTTCCACATCGGACAAAATCCGCTTGGCGTAGATGAGGAACTCCTCCCCCGCCGGGGTCAGGAGCACGCTGCGAGAAAGCCGCACAAACAGCTTGACTCCCAGCTCGTTTTCCAGATTCATAATCTGCTGGGAAAGGGTGGGCTGGGTGACAAACAGCTTGTTGGCGGCAGCGGTCATGCTGCCGCATTGACTCACTTCATATACATATTCTAGTTGACTGAGCTTCATTGTTACACCTTCCATCCATAAGATTCAACCATGCTTTTTCAGTTATTCATCCGATAGTATAATAGCTCGAATCTTGCCCCCGGTCAACTAAAAAGAGGAGAAGGCTGCATTACGCCATAAAAAAAGGCCCCCGCAAACGCAGGGGTTTCGCCAAAAAACAGGTGACAGGTTTTAATCAACCCGTCACCTGTTTGGTTCTATTGTGCCGTCATAGCCGCAAGCGTTTGCTCCGCTTTTTTCTCCAGTACGATTTCACCGTCTCGGGCGGTGACCAGCATGGTCTCCCCTTCCCGGTAGCCACCCTCCAGATAGGCGGTGGCGGCGGCGTCTTCAATGCAGGTCTGGATCACACGGCGCAGGGGTCTGGCTCCATAGGCCGGATCAAATCCTTTCTCCGCCAAAAGATCAATGGCTGCGTCATCAATTTCCATGGTGACTCCAAGATCGGCCACTCGCTGGGAAAGGGTTTCCACCATATTCCGGGCAATCCGGCGGATATGGTCGCTGCCCAACTGGTGAAAGACAATAATGTCGTCGATGCGGTTGAAAAACTCGGGGGTAAAGACATCCTTGACCTCCGCCATCACCTTTTCCTTGATTTCGGAAAGGGGCCGGGTTTCCCCTTCCTCCCCGCCGGCGGCAGAGAACCCAAGGGTGCCCCGCTGCTTTCCAGTGATGTTCTTGGCTCCCAGATTGGAGGTCATGACGATAATGGCGTTTTTAAAGTCTACGGTGCGGCCCTGAGCATCGGTGAGGCGGCCGTCCTCCATGATTTGAAGCAGAGCGCTCCAAACATCGGGATGGGCTTTCTCGATCTCGTCAAAGAGGATGACGCTGTAGGGCTTGCGGCGAACCCGCTCGGTAAGCTGGCCGCCATCGTCGTAGCCCACATAGCCGGGAGGGGAGCCGATCAGCTTGGAGACGGTGTGACGCTCCATGTATTCGCTCATATCCACCCGGATCATGGCGTTTTCGTCTTGGAACATGGCCGCTGCCAAAGCCTTGCACAGCTCGGTTTTGCCCACACCGGTGGGGCCTAAAAAGAGGAAGACTCCCGTGGGGCGCTTGGGGTCCTTGAGCCCCACTCTGCCCCGGCGAATGGCCTTGGAAACGGCAGCTACCGCCTCCTCCTGACCGATGACCCGCTGATGAAGGGTTTCCTCCAGCCGCAGCAGACGGCGGCTTTCGTCCTCGGTGAGCATGGTGACAGGAATCCCGGTCCATGCGCCCACCACTGCGGCAATGTCCTCGGCGGTGACGCTGCCGGAACGGGTTGCGTTCCACGCCTCCCGCTTGCGGTTTAGATCATCCCGCAGCTGGCGCTGCAAATCCCGCAGCATGGCTGCCCGCTCAAAGTCCTGCCCCCGCACCGCCTCCTCTTTTTCGGAGGAAAGAGCAGCGATGCGGCCCTCCGCTTCCTTGAACTCCTCCGGTATGGTGAGGTTGCCCGTCCGCACCCGAGAGGCAGCTTCGTCCATCAGGTCGATGGCCTTGTCGGGGAGGTTGCGGTCCTGAATGTACCGGGCCGAAAGTCCCACCGCCGCCTGCAAAGCCTCGTCGGTGATCCTCAGCTTGTGATGCTCCTCGTAACGGCTGCGCAGTCCCTCCAGAATTTTAATGGTGTCCTCCTGAGAGGGTTCCCCCACTAAAACTGACTGGAACCGCCGTTCCAAAGCGGAATCTCTTTCGATATGCTTGCGGTATTCGGTCAGGGTAGTAGCCCCCACCACCTGAATCTCTCCGCGGGACAGGGCAGGCTTGAGGATGTTGGCTGCATCCATGGAGCCTTCGGCCGCTCCTGTACCGATGAGGGTGTGAAGCTCATCGATAAACAGGATGATGTTGTCGGCGGCGGCCGCTTCCTCGATGCAGCCTTTAATCCGCTCCTCAAAATCCCCCCGGAACTTGGCACCGGAGACCATCTTGGTCAGGTCCAGCATCAAAATCCGCATATTCAACAGGTTTTCCGGCACTTCCCCGTCGGCAATCCGCTGGGCCAAGTCCTCGGCCACGGCGGTTTTGCCCACACCGGGCTCCCCGATGAGGACAGGGTTGTTCTTGGTCCGGCGGGACAGAATCTGCACCACCCGGGTGATTTCCTCATCCCTGCCAATGACCGGATCCAACTTGCCTTGGTTGGCCAGTTCAATCAAATCCCGGCTGTACTGCTCCAACGTCTTGGTGGAGGGTTGCTCCTTTTTATCATCGCCTCTGAGCTGAGGACGGGGCCAACCCTTGCCCAGCAGTCCCAAAATATCGGAGGTGAGGCGGTCCAGAGGCACGCCGGTGGAAACGATAATTTTAGCGGCTACACTTTCCGGCTCCTGCAGGATGCCCAGCAGCAGATGCTCCGGCTCTACCCCGCTGTGACCCAGCTTTTTGGCCTGAGCCTCGGCCAGCTCCAGCACCCGGTCGGTGTCTGGGGCAAGGCCCTTGGCCTGCAAAGCTTCCCCTTTGCCCTGACCGTCATAGCGTTGGATGATGTCACGAATGATGGAGCAGTCCAGCCCTGCCCGCTGCAACACTTGAGAGGCACTGCCCACCCCGTCCCGGGCAAGGCTCCACAACAGATGCTCGCTGCCCAAAAAGCTGTGGCGCATCTCCATGGCCAGCCGAAAAGCACCCTGCATTACTTCTTTTGCCGGGGCGGTAAAAATATCCCTATGTATCATAAATAAATACACCTTCTTCTTTTCTCAGTATCTCATCCCGAAGCTGTGCCGCCTGCTCGTAGTCTTCCCGCTCTACGGCTTCCCGCAGCCGGGGTTTCAGTTCGATGAGCAGCCTGCGGTGTTTCATTTTCTCCCCTGCATCCAGAGGGAATGGGTCGCTGCCCAACTCCCGCATTTGCAGGGCGTGAGGATAGCCGTCGGGAGAAGCTTCTTCAGCATACCCCATCATCAGGGCGATATGCTGCTGAAAGTTTGCTAAGCACCCGCTGCACAGGTAGATCTCGGCGGTCTTTTCCATAATATGAAGGACAAAGCGGTGTTCTGCTTCGTTTTGTCCGCAGTGATAGCATTTCATCTTCACTCATCCCTTTCTAATGAAGTTGCCGGATTTAGAATGTACTTTATTCCTATTCTATGTCATTTTTCATCTTTTGTGTTTTGATTAGCTTTGAGCCGAGAGAAGTTGAATGAGCATCTGTTTAAAAATGCCTGCTCTGGCTTGGTTTTGCAGCTCCCGGGGCAGAAAACCCAGCGCTCCTTCGCCCATGGCTACCAACATCAGGCGGGCGGTTTCTTCCTCCAATGCCTCGGCATCCAAAAGGTTGGAAAGCAGCGCCCTTGCTGTGCGGAGGTCAACGCTGTCTCCAATGGTGTTGACGGTGTGCATCATCAGGCACCGGGCATCCACCCGCACTTTACGAATTCGGATAAAGCCGTTTCCGCCCCGGCGGCTCTCTACCTGATAGCCGTGCTCGGGAGAAAACCGGGTGGAAATGACGTAGTTGATCTGACTGGGCACACAGCCAAAGCGGGTGGCCAGTTCGGAGCGCTGCAGTTCACAGCAGCCGTCCTCTCCTTCCAGCACCTCGTTGATGAATCTGGCTATCATATCGCTGATGCCCACACAACCACCGCCTTGACTTTGACTTTCTTTGACCTTTAAAAATAGTCTACACTTTTTACCCTTATTTATCAATGGTTTAATTTTGCCATATTTCAGGTTATAAAAGATTGGGCGTATATTTCCTCGTCTTTTCGCCGGGATACTCATTCCCACGTCTCTGTAAGCTGTGAATTCCTCATTGTTACGGGGAATCCACAGCGGCTCTCCCACCTCTGGGATGGCAATGGCCCCCTGGCAGCCAGATGTGTTGGCGGCAGGGGGCCATGGAATTTTAACGCCAAGGGTTGTTGTCACCCCAGTTTTTGCGGTACTCCCGGCGGCGCTTGCTGGTCTGGTAATTCTGCTTGACAGTGCGCAGAACATCGGGGCCAAAAAAAACGAAGAAGTTGATCAGAGAGAACACAATCGCCACCCGGTCGCTGGTGCTGCCAAAGACAAAAGCGAAGAAATAAAGAGCCCAGTTGAAAATTGCCAGCCACTTTGCTTTGATGGGCAGCAGGAAAAACAGCATAAAGGTGGTGTTGGGGTAAAGGTAGGCGTAGGCCAGAAACAGGGAAAGGTACAAATAGTAGTTGGTTCCGTATCCGGTGATGACGGCGGCCAGAATGGCTCCCACCGCCCCCAACAGATAGTAGATGGTAAAGAGGGTGGTGCCCCACTCCACCTCCAAAGTATTGCCAATGTGATAGGTCGCATAAAGGGCGATGAGCAGAAGGAGCATATTTCCCCAGGTGGGGGGCAGGACCAAAAAAGTCACCAGCCGCCAAACCTGTCCGTGTAAGACAGCCCACCAGTTCAGCCCAAGGTATCCAATGATCTTGGGCATAAAAAAGAAGCCCATGATATAAACCGCCAACATGGTGGAGGTGATATAAATCATCAGGTTGGGGATACCAAAGTTCCGTCCCAGTTTGCGTTCCAGACGATAGATCCACTTCATGGATATTCCTCCAATAAAAATCAGGATGCTGCCATAATACCACACAATGGTATTATTATACAACGGCAGCATCCCAAATAAAAGTAGATTTTGTTAATTTTTAAATTTCCCAGCGCAAACTCGGCCTAAGCAAGCAATTTCTGACCTGCGGGCGGTTCATCATCTCTTATAAGTAGAAAATGTTCAAAGAGCCGGCTGCACTGCGATGGAGATTAACCTGCGTCGGGAACATTGATCTGAGGCTTACACTGATCCACCCGAATTACCTTGGTGGGGCAAACCTTGACGCACTCGCCGCAGTTGGTGCACTTTTCCGGATCGATGGAGGCCAGATTGTCGGTGATAGTGATGGCATCAAAGTTGCAGGCCTTCTC
>CALCSA010000190.1 GCA_937894185.1 uncultured Clostridia bacterium
GATTGAGATAGCTGAGAGTTTTGCGGTCGTTGGCTCCCAGAACAGTGTCAGGGTTGGCGGCATAGGCATCCACCCGCCGCCCGCCGGACACAGCGGCCTCCACACAGTCGGTGAGATAGTATTCCCCTTGTGCGTTGGAGGAAGTCATCCTCTCCAGGAACTCCAGCAGAAAGGCAGCCTCGAACCAGTAGACCCCCGCATTGACCTCTTCAATTTCCAAGGTGTCCGCATCGGCGTCTTTTTGCTCCACAATGGCTTTGACTCCGTTAGCTCCCCGAACAATCCGGCCATAGCCCGTGGGGTTGCGCAGCCGGGCGGAAAAGACAGTGACTGCGTTGTGCTGTGCCTTGTGCTGCTCATAGGCTCGGCCAATATCCTCGGACAGAACAAAGGGAGCATCTCCATACAGCACGGCCACGTCCTCAAAGCCGCCGCTGCGGATGTACTCCTTTGCCATTAAAACCGCATGGCCGGTCCCTTTGCGATCGGCCTGTATGACGTGGGTGTAATGCTCCGGCAGAATTGCCCGCACTTCCTCGTGGACCTTGCCCAGCACCGCAACGCAGTGCTCTACCCCCGCTTTTTCAAGAGCATCTGCTACCCACAGAACCATGGGGCGAAAGAGCACCTCTCCCAACACCTTTGGGTGGCTGGACTTCATCCGGGTTCCGTCTCCCGCGGCCAATACTACGGCGCAAACATTTTGCATACCATCACCTCATCCTTATCCTTGTCGGACCTGCGAAATATTCCTTAACTCGGGAAACTCCCCTCTCCAAACCATGTGGCTCTTAAGAGCCGGGGCTCCTGTTTTGGAATATTGATTCGTGCTAATTAAAATTATTGCCACCTTATAATACATATGGTTCGGTTTACTCTATTATTATTACAATTTTTATTGCCGTTTGCAAGTGGAAAAGAGCCAAAGTTCCGAAAACCTGCTGGAATGTCAAACTTTTTTCGCAAAACAAGATAAGTTATTGGGAAATGTGTTATACTATATCCCATGTTATGGGAGAAAAATATTAGGAGGTTATATGCAGATGAGCAAAAAGTACGTCTATCTCTTCTCGGAGGGCAATGCCACCATGAGGAACCTGCTGGGGGGAAAGGGCGCCAACCTGGCCGAAATGACAGGGCTGGGCATGCCGGTTCCCCAAGGTTTTACCGTAACCACGGAAGCTTGCACCCGCTACTATGATGACGGCAAAAACATCGCCCCCGAAATTATTGATGAGATTTTTGCGTACATGGAAAAACTAGAGGAGATTACCGGGAAAAAATTCGGCGACCAGCAGAATCCTCTGCTTGTATCCGTTCGTTCCGGCTCCCGTGCCTCCATGCCCGGTATGATGGATACCGTCCTGAATCTGGGCCTCAATGATACGGTGGTAGAGGGCCTTGCCGCTCAGACCCAGAACCCCCGCTTTGCCTACGACAGCTACCGCCTCTTTATTCAGATGTTCTCCGACGTAGTTTTAGAGCTGCCCAAGTCCAGCTTTGAGCGGATCATCGACGAAATGAAGGAAGAAAAAGGTATTCAGCTGGATACTGAGTTTTCCGACGGCGACCTCAAGGAAATGGTGCAAAAGTTTAAGGCCTTCTTTAAAGAGCAAAAAGGCTTTGACTTCCCCGCCGACCCCAAGGATCAGCTCATCGAATCCGTAACCGCTGTGTTCCGTTCCTGGGACAACCCCCGCGCCAACTACTATCGCCGCATGAACGATATCCCCTACTCTTGGGGTACTGCCGTCAACGTACAGGCTATGGTGTTCGGCAACTCCGGCGAAGATTCCGGCACCGGTGTGGCCTTTACCCGCAACCCCTCCACCGGTGAGAACAAGCTCTACGGCGAATACCTGATCAACGCTCAGGGCGAGGACGTAGTGGCCGGTATCCGCACTCCCCTCACCATCGAGACCCTGAAGGATAATATGCCCGAAGTGTACCGGCAGTTTGCCGACACCGCCAGAAAGCTGGAAGTTCACTATAAAGATATGCAGGATATGGAGTTTACCATCGAAAAAGGCAAGCTCTACATGCTGCAAACCCGTAACGGCAAGCGCACTGCTGCCGCCGCTCTCAAAATCGCCTGCGATTTGGTCACCGAAGGCCTTCTTACCAAGGAAGAAGCCATCCTGCAGGTGGACCCCAAAACTCTGGATGCCCTGCTTCACCCTCAGTTCGAGCCTGCCGCCCTCAAGGCTGCTCAGCCTTTGGGTTCCGGTCTGCCCGCTTCCCCCGGCGCTGCCTGCGGGCGGGTAGTCTTTTCCGCCGACGACGCTGTAGAGTGGCATGGCCGTGGCGAAACCATCATTCTGGCCCGTTTGGAGACCAGCCCCGAGGATATTGAGGGCATGAATCTGGCCAACGGCATTCTGACCGTTCGTGGCGGTATGACCTCTCACGCCGCTGTGGTGGCCCGCGGAATGGGACGTTGCTGTGTAGCCGGTTGCGGTGACATGGTTATGGACGAGCATGCCAAGCAGTTCACCTTGGGCGGCAAGGTGATCAAAGAGGGCGACTTTATCTCTCTGGATGGCTCCACCGGTAACATTTACGGCGAAGCGATTCCCACGGTGGAAGCTTCCATCAGCGGTGACTTTAACACCCTGATGAGCTGGGCCGACGAGGTGCGCCAGCTGAAGATTCGCACCAACGCCGACACCCGAAGGCATTGGCCTGTGCCGCACCGAGCACATGTTCTTTGAGGCCGACCGCATCCGTGCCATGCGGGAGATGATTCTTTCCACCAATGTGGAACAACGCAAGGCTGCTTTGGCTAAGCTGCTGCCCATCCAGCGCAAGGACTTTGAGGGTATCTACGAGGCCATGGAAGGCAATCCTGTCACCATCCGCTACCTGGATCCCCCTCTCCACGAGTTCCTGCCCCATGAGGAAAAGGACATTCAGGAGCTGTCCAAACAGATGAACATTGAAGCTGCCCGCATTAAGGAAGTCATTGCAACCCTCCATGAGTTTAACCCCATGATGGGCTTCCGTGGTTGCCGCCTCAGCGTAGCCTACCCCGAAATTGCCGAGATGCAGACCCGTGCCGTCATCGAGGCCGCCATCAACGTACAGAAGAAGCATCCCGATTGGAAGATGGTTCCCGAAATCATGATCCCCCTGATTGGCGAAGCCAAGGAGCTTGCCTATGTGAAGGAGATTGTGATTCGGATAGCCGACGAGATCATCGCCGCTTCCGATGTGAAGGTCGATTACATGGTTGGAACCATGATCGAGATTCCCAGAGCCTGTGTCACCGCCGATGAGATTGCCAAGGAAGCCGACTTCTTCAGCTTTGGCACCAACGACCTGACTCAGATGGGCTTTGGATTCAGCCGTGACGATGCCGGAAACTTCCTCGGCCACTATTACGAGAAGAACATCTACGAATCCGATCCCTTTGCCCGTTTGGACCAGAAGGGTATCGGCAAGCTGGTCGAAACCGCTGCCAAGCTGGGCCGTGGCGAAAAGCCCACCCTCAAGCTCGGCATTTGCGGCGAGCATGGAGGAGACCCCAGCTCCATTGAGTTCTTCCACAAGGTGGGTCTGGATTATGTGTCCTGCTCTCCCTTCCGTGTGCCCATCGCCCGTCTGGCTGCCGCACAGGCCGCTCTGAAGTTCCCCAGAGCCTAACGGCATCAAGGCATTTGAAGTTATAATATACAGGGTGTGTGTTCCGCAAAGAGCACACACCCTGTTCTTTTTCCAAAAGGCCCCTTTTCTGCCCGGTTGGGCAAACTTTTGAAAAGGTAGCTTTTTTCTCTTACGCTTACTCTTTACATTGTGATACCGCCCTGATATGATAGGGAAAGTCAACTGTCAGCACCCTTACGGAAAGGACTGTTTCTGTGTTTCGCGGCTTCTTTGAAGATAAAGAATTTTTTCGTCAATTTCGCCTGATTGCCCTCCCCGTTGCCGGACAAAACTTCATCAACTTTGCCACCTCCATGGCCGACACTTTGATGGTGGGCCAATTGGGGGAGGTTCAGTTGGCGGCGGTCAATCAGGCCAACCAGCTGGGCTTTATTATGAGTCTGCTTATTTTTGGGCTGGGCAGCGGCTCTAACGTGATGATTGCCCAGTATTGGGGTAAAGGGGATGTGGAGTCCATCCGCCGGGTGATGACTCTGATGTACCGGATACTGGCGGGCGTTGTGGCGGTTTTTACCGCTCTGGCTCTGTTTTTCCCCTATCAAGTGGTGTCGATTTTTTCCAACTCCCCCGAGGTCATCGCAAACGGCACCGAGTTTTTGAGAATTGTGGGGTTGGGCTATCTTTTTAACTGTTTTGCCACCGCTACCATTATTATCCTCCGCTCGGTGGGCACGGTGCGGATTTCTTTGGTGGTTTACCTCAGCTCCCTGACCATCAACGTCTTCCTCAACTGGGTACTTATCTTCGGGAATCTGGGCTTCCCCGCCATGGGTGTACGGGGCGGCGCCATCGCCACGGTACTGGCCCGGGTATCCGAGCTTATAATTGTTCTGATCTTTATGTTCCGCTACGAAAAGAATATCGGCTACCGCCTCAAGATGTTTGTGGAGAAACAGAACGGCCTGCTTAAAGATTACCTCCACCATGCCTCCCCCGTCATTATCAACGAGCTGCTGTGGGGCATGGGAATGGCCGCTGTCACCGCCATCATCGGCTGGATGGGAACCGAATTTAACGCAGCCTATACCGTCTGCTCAGTGCTGGCGCAACTGCTGTCGGTGGCCTTTAACGGAGCGGGAAGCGCCACCGCCGTCATCATCGGCAACACTGTGGGGGCTGGACAGCATCAGCTGGCCCGTCAGCGGGCAAATAAGCTGCTGTTCATCGGCATCCTGCTGGGAATGGGGACCACCATTGTCGTTCTGCTGCTGCGGGGGCCTATTCTGTGCCTTTACAACATGTCGGCTCAGACCATGACCTACGCCTATCAGATCATGGGGGTGGTGGCGGCCATGTCCACTTTTCAGGCGATTTCCATGGTGGCTATTGTAGGAATCCTGCGGGGCGGCGGTGATTCACGCTACGCCGCCATCGCCGACGTTGTTCCCCTTTGGTTGGTTGCCATTCCTTTGGGATATCTCGCCGGCCATGTCTGGGGCTGGGCGGTTCCGGCAGTTTATGCCGCGCTCCGTTGTGATGTGGTGCTCAAAGCTTCGATCACTCTTCCCAGACTTTTGAAGGGAGGATGGGTCAAAGATGTTACAAGAGTTATGGAATAGTCCAATTTTCCCAACAATATACAAATTATTACTTGACAATGCAGTAATATTGGGGTAGAATGTCGGTAATGAAGATGATACAACGGTGAATTCTTATGAAGGCGGACCAATTTTCCCCAAAAGGGGGCCTTGCGGACGAGGAGCTGGTGCTTCTTGTGCAAAAGGGAGATACCGATGCGTTTTCTATCTTGTCGCACCGTTATGACGCCGCTCTCCGAGGCCGGGCAAGCCGTTATGTAGGCATTGCCGGTGTAGAGGCAGAGGATTTCTTTCAAGAAGGGCTGATTGCTCTTTATCGTGCAGCCCGGGGCTACAATCCCAATTGCAAAGCCCGTTTTCGTACTTATGCTGTTACCTGCATTAACAATTCCATGGCGGCTGCTATCAAGCTGCATCT
>CALCSA010000191.1 GCA_937894185.1 uncultured Clostridia bacterium
AATACCGCAAGCACATCGAAAAAGACGCCGCCTTGGAGCGCCGCTTTCAGCCGGTGAAGGTAGAGGAACCCTCCATCGCCGATTCCATCGAGGTGCTGCAGGGAGTCAAGCGGTACTACGAGAGCTATCACCGGGTTCGGGTGCCGGAAGAAGTGGTGCGCAGTGCCGTGGTAATGGGGGAGAGGTACATCACCGACCGCTTTCTGCCCGACAAGGCCATTGACCTTTTGGACGAAGCCTGTTCTTGCGCCACTTTGGCCAACAAGGAGCTGGTGGAGTACGACACCCTCAACAAAGAGCTGTTAGCCGTTGTGGAGGAGCTGGAGGCCATGGAGGACGGCAGCGAGGAGCCGGATTACGAGCGGATGGCGTGGCTAAAGGCGGAGCGGATTCGCCTGAACACCCGCCTGAAGGAAGTGGAGCCTCTGGCTCTTTCCGTAGAGGTAACCCTCGAGGATCTGGCCAAGGTGCTGGAGCTTTGGACAGGGATTCCCGCCAGCAAAATCCGGGAATCGGAGCTGAAAAAGGTAGCGGGTCTGGAAGCGACCCTAAAAAAGAAAATCATCGGACAGGACGAGGCGGTGGAGCTGGTAGCGGCAGCCGTCAAGCGCTCCCGGGTGCAGATTTCCGGCCGCAGACGCCCTGCCTCCTTCATTTTTGTAGGCCCTACCGGCGTGGGAAAAACCGAGCTGGTCAAGGTGCTCTCCAGTGAATTGTTCGACGCCGCCGACCCTCTGATCCGGCTGGATATGAGCGAGTTTATGGAAAAGCACTCGGTCTCCCGAATCATCGGTTCCCCTCCCGGCTATGTGGGCTACGACGAGGCGGGCCAGCTCACCGAAAAGGTCCGCCGCCGCCCCTACAGCGTGGTCCTCTTTGACGAGATCGAAAAGGCCCACCCCGATGTGATGAACATCCTGCTGCAAATCCTTGACGAGGGAAAGATTACCGATGCCCAAGGGCGGGTGGTCAACTTTGAAAATACCGTCATCGTCATGACCTCCAACGCCGGCAGCCACCTGAAAGCCGGAGCCTTGGGCTTTACCGGTCAACAGGAGCAGGCGGATAAAGAGCGGGCCAAAAAGGCGCTGAGTGACTTTTTGCGCCCCGAGTTCATCGGCCGTGTGGATGAAGTGGTGGCCTTCCGCGGTTTGGATCAGGCCAACTACCGGCAGATTGCCGCCCTGATGCTGGAGGAGCTCCGCGGCCCTCTGGAAGAAAAAAAGATTGCCTTCCGCTGGTCGGAGGAAGCCCTCGACGTTATCGCCAAAAAAGCCTTTGGCAAAAAGAGCGGGGCCCGGGACCTGCGCCGGGTGATCCGCAAAGAGGTGGAGGATGTCATCTGCAACATCCTCATTGATGCGGGGGAGGCCCCTCCCGGCACCCTGACCCTGACAGTGGCCGACGACAAGCTGATGCTGATGCGCATGTAATGTCAGATGGGACGGGGCCCCTCCCGTCCCTTTTTCCTGCCAGAAAAACTTCCAACTTTGGGGCGGGCAGTTTGCCACCGGGACCTGCACCCCACCTGCTTTTCCGCCTTCTACCCCGGAAAAATACCGGAAAATCCCCTTAATTTTGGACTTGCGTCAATTCAGGGATTTATTTCTAGGGAAAGTTGTGGTATACTATCCTGTGTATCAGCTTTTAACAGCGGGGAAAGACCTCATGGATCAAAAGCATTTGCCCTACAACATTCTGCTCTGCATCACGGTGGCGGCTGTGGCGCTGATGGCTGTCCACAATATGGCACTGCGCAGCTCTGGATTTTCAGTGCTGGTGGATTATAGCATCCCCACGTCCTCCGACGTGCATCCGGAAATGATCCAGCAGGCTGCCGCTGCCATAGAGGTGGAGTTTCCGCTGGAGCTGAATGCAGCCACCCAGGAGGAGCT
>CALCSA010000192.1 GCA_937894185.1 uncultured Clostridia bacterium
CGGGTGGCGCCCCCCTCTGCGATGCCTGCCCATGGGGCAGCCTGTGCGTTGCCCGCCGGGAGGATACCTGGCCAACCATCCCCCTGCTGCCGGAAAAAAAGCCCCGCCGGGTGGAGGAGCGCACCGTTCTGCTGCTGGCCGCCGGAGGGAAGCTGCTTCTTTCCCGCCGCCCTGCCAAAGGGCTGCTGGCAGGACTCCCCGAGCCTTTAAATCTGGAAGGCTGCCGGGAACCGGAACAGGTCGCTGCCCGAGTGGAGGAGATGGGGGGCAGGGCTTGGGAACTTCACCGGCTGGGAAAGGCCACCCATATCTTCAGTCATGTGGAGTGGCGGATGGAAGGGTTTACCGCATGTTCCCCTCCCTTTGACCCGCCGCCGGGATTCTTCTGGGCGACCGCCGCCGATCTCAAAGAAACCGTTGCCCTGCCCAGCGCTTTCCGGGCCTTTTTGGGGGAAGTGGAAGCTCTGCTTCAAAACAGTTTGCCCCAAGGCTGAACTCTGCTGCCATATTACGGTGGCGGCACCCCATCGGAACCCTTTGAAGCGGATATATCTATATAAGAATAGCAAAATGCCTCGTTCCCAAAAAATTCTTGGGAACGAGGCATCTTCTTTTTTCGTATTCGGTTTACCCCTGAGATTCACCTTTGGCCTAAAGACTGTTGATAAGTTTTTTGCTCCGGTTAGGATTGGATGATCCCGCCGCCGCAGAGAATATTCCCCCGGTAAAAAACGGCGCTCTGCCCGGGGGTCACCGCCCGGCAAGGCTCCCTAAGCTCCACCAGAGCTCCGGTTTGTGTGGGGGTGACCAGAGCACCCACCGGCGGGGCGCTGTACCGCAGCTTGACCTCAAATTCTTCCGGCTGATCCAGCCTGTCCCGGTCCAGCCAGTTGAGTTGCGCCACCTGCAGAAAGGAGCGGAAGAGGGCGATGTTTTCCGCCAACACCACATCCCCTGTGCCGGGGCAGATTTCCTTAACGAACATGGGCCTTCCAAAGCTGATGCCAAGGCCCTTGCGCTGGCCTACGGTGTAGTGCCAAAGCCCCCGGTGATCTCCCAGCGGATTGCCCTGCTCATCCACAAAGCGGCCGGGAGGGTTTTCTCCGGGGCGCAGGCGTTCCAGCAAGGCGGCGTAGTCACCGTCGGGGACAAAGCAGATGTCCTGACTGTCCGCCTTTTGGGCTACCGTCAGCCCCGCCTGCGCCGCCAAGGCCCGAATATCCCGCTTGGATTGGTTCCCCAAAGGCAGGTAAAGCCGTTCCAGAATCGGGCGGGGCAAATCCCAGAGGACATAGCTTTGCTCTTTGGCCCGATCCGTCCCCTTGGCCAGAAAGGTGCCCTCCTGAGTCCTTAGAACCTGAGCGTAGTGACCGGTGGCAATGCCGGCATCCAGCTTTTGGGCTTCCTCCCACAGGGCGGCAAACTTGATGCGGCGGTTGCAGCCCACACAGGGATTGGGGGTGCGGCCTGCGGTGTACTCGCCGGCAAAGGGCTCCACCACTTCCCGCAAAAAGCGCTCCCGCAGGTCCAGAATCCGGTGCTCCATCCCCAAGGTTTGGCAGATGGCAGCGGCTTCCCGGGCGGTTTTGTCGCTCCCCCACAGCCAGAGGGTTACCCCCACCGGCTCCAGTCCCTGCCGCTGCAGCAGCAAAGCGGTGACGGTGCTGTCCACCCCTCCGCTCATTCCCACCAC
>CALCSA010000193.1 GCA_937894185.1 uncultured Clostridia bacterium
TTTTCCTACATCAGGGGGCTTCTTGTCTATTGTCCATTTTTACTGGTCCTGTTCATTTCCGGGCAGGGGCTTTGCATCATCCGTGAGAAAGAATCGAGAACCGCCAAACTCTAGGAATGCATCGCTGTGGTGTGGCGGATGGCGCTCTTTAAAAACACCTTGACCAGATTGGGGTCGAACTGTGTTCCCGCGTTAACTTTCAGCTCCTCGCAAGCAAACTCATGGGAGTGAGCCTTGCGGTAAACCCGGTCGCTGGTCATGGCATCGTAGGCGTCGCAGATGGTGGCAATCCGCGCCACCAGCGGAATCTTTCTGCCCTGCAGGCCGTAGGGATACCCCTTGCCGTTCCACCATTCGTGGTGATAGATGGCACAATCCGCCGTCAGCTCCAGCAGATGCCCCGGAATGCCGGAAAGCACACCAGCCCTGACCTGCACCAGCAGCATCTCGGAAAAAACCGGGTGCTGCTGCACAATGCCCTTTTCCTCCTCGGTCAACTGGCTTGGCTTCATCAAAATCTCCGGGGGAATCCAAATCTTGCCGATGTCGTGATACTGGGCTGCCTGTTCGAACAGCGGGGCATCGCGGGGGGCAAGGTCCCTGCGGTGGTGGAACAGAGCCCGTGTCAACGCGCCGGTCAGCCGGCCCACCCGCTGCATATGCTGCTGCTCGTCCACCGGAAGCTCCTGCATAATTTGAAAAATAGATTGATAAAATTGAAACTTCAGCGTCATCCTCTTTTAAACGGCCAAATGATACCTTAAACGGTCAGGCTGTAGCCATCTTCCTCCCAATTAGTGGTGAAGGCGCGATCTTCCTCTTTTGGTTGGGCATGAAGTTCATCTTTGAGCCGGAAGCGGGATGCCAGCGTTTCCAGCATTTCAGCCTGTGCGGACAGTTCTTCGCTGGAAGCGGCGCTTTCTTCCGCGGTGGCGGAGTTTGTCTGAATCACATCGGAAATCTGTGTCACTCCAAGGTTGATCTGCCCGATGAATTCGGCCTGAGATTCCGAGGCCTCGGCGATTTTGTCCACCAGCGAGCGGACATCCTGTGCTTTCTGGGAGATTTGATCCAGAGCCTTACCGGTTTCGGTCACCATTTTATCCCCGTTTTCGATGGCGGTTAAAGTTCCTTGAATCAGGTCGGTGGTATCCCTTGCCGCCGCCGCACTCTTGCCGGCCAGATTGCGGACCTCGTCGGCCACCAGGGCAAAGCCTTTTCCCGCCGCACCGGCCCGGGCCGCCTCCACCGCGGCATTCAGAGCCAGAATGTTGGTCTGGAAGGCGATGTCGTCGATGGTTTTGATGATCTTCTGAATCTCGCCGGATTGGCTTGCAATCTTGTTCATGGCGTTGACCAGCCGATGCATTTGCTGATCGCCCCGCTCCAGCTCCATAGCGGTATCGGCCATGTTGGTGCTGGCCTCTTTGGCATTGTTGGCATTTTCCCGGACTTTTTCCAGCACCTCGGTGAGGGAAGCCGCCAGCTCCTCCGTTGAGCCCGCCTGCTCGGCGGCTCCCTGAGAAAGAGCCTGCGCTCCGGCGGACAGCTGCTCGGAACCGGTGGCCACCTGCTGGGAGGAGGCGCGAATCTGAGACAGCATATTATTGAGGGAATTAATGATTTTTTCCATAGAGCTTTTGATGGGTGCAAAGTCGTTGTGGTATTCTAAATCCACCGTAACGGTCATATCCCCCGTCGACATGCGGCCCAGCGCCTGCGAAATATCCGATATATAATCCTGCAGGTTTTGGATGAGGGTGCGAATGCTGTTCGCAAGGGAGCCTATCTCATCCTTAGAGGTGTATGTAACCTGAGCATCCAGCTTGCCCTGAGCCAGCAACTGAGCGGCCGTCTCGATTTCCCGCACCGGCTTGGTGATGCTTTGAACAATGTAAATGCAGAGCATCACCGACACTCCAAGGGATGCAATAAAAAACACCATCATGATCATCGTGATTCTGGAAGCAGTGGCCTGTGCCCCGTTATAAAAGTCGTCTCCCGCCCCTTTGGCGGCGTTGCTGATCTCGATGGAAAGGTCCCGTATATCCTCCGAAAGGGGGGCGTACAACGCCCGGTACATGGCTAAAGCTTTGTCGTAATCGTTGTTATCCGCCAGCCCAAACAAGGTTTCCCGAGCGGTTTGAGCCTTGCCCTGCAGCTCAATGACCTGCTCCAGACGGGCCTGATTTTCCTCTAGAACCAGATTCTCGTGGAGAAAATTGATGTTTTCCGACGCGGAGGCAATGGCCTCTTCCATCTCATCCAGAGACGCTCCTGCCGTCTTCGGATTCTTCTCCAGCAGTATCCGGGCAATGTCTTTTTCGATTACCTGCAGTCCCCTTCTCAAATCCATAGTGGACTCTATAATTTGGTGGGGACCGTTATAAAACTCGGTAAAAGAGCTGGATATGCTCTTCATTCCCCAAAAGATAGCAGTAATCAGCGTTAGAACATACAACACCAAAACAATACCGAACGTTACCGTAAGCTTTTTCCCGATGGATAGATTTTTCATGTGGTTTCCCCCTTGTTATTGTAAAATGTCAATTTGGCGGCGGGATTTACGCTCATCCCGCAGTCATTTACCACACTGATTTTGGATGTTCAATGGCAAGCTCCGGGTGCCCAAAGCTCAAAAAAACGCGGGATCAGTCCCGCTGGCCAATACAGGAATACAGAAGCATTCAAAACGCAAGACCACCCGCCTGCCGTTTTTAGGGGATATGACATATCAAAAGACAGGCGCCACCGGATGAAAAAGCCGCTGCCCAACTCAGGTTATGATAAGGCTGCTGCTACTACATTGTAACAATTCCAAAAAAAATACAGGGACATACCGAAATACATCCGCTACATTTTCAAGAACCTTTAGTTAGGGCAGGTTAATTTGTCACAAGCCAACCGTCTTTATGAAAACAATAATCACTTATATGATTTATTTTACGCCAAAAATAACAAATAGTCAACAAGATTTCACAAAGCAGTGCAGCAACTGTGCTTGTATCGCCGGCAAAGCCCTTGAGAACATCCGCAAAAGTATCTTGTGCTCTCAAGATTCCAGCCCAAAAAAACGGGGGAGGTCTACTGATTTTTCGGCAGGTTTCACAAACGTATTGTAAAGCGCCTACACCCGCGTTATAATAAGGTTGTCTATTGTTACAAACAGACTCAGAAGGATTGTTCTGGGAATCTTTGCAGAACAAAGGGCTTGGCCTGCCAATCTTTATAGTATCGTTTGCGGCGGGAGCATGGCCCACTCTGTATGATGAGGAAAGGAAGATTTGATGAAGAAAAACTTTATGGATGCGGATTTCCTGTTGACCAACGAAACCGCCAAACGGCTTTTTCATAAATACGCGAGCCAAATGCCGGTCATCGATTACCACTGCCACATCAATCCGGCAGAAATCGCCGAGGACAGGCGCTACGACAACATTGCCCAACCCTGGCTGCTGGGAGACCATTACAAGTGGCGTCAAATCCGCACCACCGGAGCGCCGGAGCAGGAAATCACCGGCGATGCCGACGATCGGGTAAAGTTTGAGCGCTTTGCCCAAATGCTGGATCAGGCCATTGGCAATCCCCTGTACCACTGGACTCATCTGGAGCTGCAGCGCTATTTTGATTATGATGGCGTGCTCAGCCACAAAACCGCCGCCAAGGTTTGGGAGCACTGCAATCAAAAGCTGGCCGATCCCGCGCTGAGTGTGCGGGGGTTGATCCGCAAGTCCAATGTCCGGCTGATCTGCACCACCGACGATCCCATCGACGATCTGCGTTACCACAAGCAGCTGGCCGAGGACTCCAGCTGGGAGGTCAAAGTGCTCCCCGCATGGCGCCCCGACAAGGCGGTCAATATCGAGCAGGCCTCCTTCCCCCAATATATCGCCAAGCTGTCCGAGATTTCCGGCGTCTGCATTGCGGATTTTGCTTCCCTCAGGCAGGCTATGGAACACCGCTTGGATTTCTTTGACCAAATGGGCTGCGTCGCCAGCGACCACGGTTTGGACAACGCCTTCTACTGCCCCGCTCCCGAGATGGAAGTGGACATCATCCTCAAGGATGCTCTGGCCGGAAAGGCCATTCGCGCCGCCGATGCCCTCAAGTACAAAACTCAGGTGCTGCTGTTTCTGGCCCGGGAATACGCAAAGCGGGGTTGGGTGATGCAGCTCCATTACGGAGCGGTGCGGAGCACCAACCGGTGGATGCTGGAGCAGCTGGGCCCCGACACCGGCTTTGACTGCATGGGCAACACGCTGGACGCCGTTGCCCTGACTCAGTTCTTGAATGCTCTGGAAGAAAGCGATCAGCTGCCCAAAACCATTCTCTACTCCCTCCATCCCGGGGATAACGAAATGCTGGGCACCGTGCTGGGCTGTTTTCAGGGAGAGGGGACCATGGGAAAGATTCAGCAGGGCTCTGCGTGGTGGTTCAACGATACCAAGCAGGGTATGGAACAACAGCTCACCAGTCTGGCCAACCTGTCGCTGCTGGGTGGATTTGTCGGCATGCTGACCGACAGCCGCAGCTTTCTTTCCTATACCCGCCACGAGTACTTCCGCCGCATTCTCTGTAACCTCATCGGCACTTGGGTAGAAAACGGTGAATTCCCCGATGATGACGACCTGCTGCGGCCTCTGGTGGAAAACATCAGCTACTATAATACCAAGAACTTCTTTGGATTTGACATCTAGTCCCTTTGCCGATCAGGAGCCTCCAACCATATGCAAATACGGTTGGAGACTCCTTTATTGTTGTCATAATCGGTTGGGCGGGTGTGGAGGGTCCTTCTTTCCCGGCACAAGCGGTCAAGGTGCACCAAACCCGGCGAGCAAAAAGGAGACGCCTGAAGCTGAGTGTTCTAACGGACGGCCCATACGTTCCGCCTGCCGGTTGATCCACAAGGTTAGAGCGCCGTAAAGAGGGTTGTTTTCTGCTATCGGAACATTTGACCTTTTTGCACATACCGGTATTAAAACGATGGAATTCCCTGTAAATTTTTGCATTTTAAATTAAAAGTCATTTGTTTGCTCCCTGAATAAATGTAATATTTCCCAAAAGCTATAGACAGTTTTCGACAATAATGGTATAATATTACCACATTGTATAATTATGGAGGGGATTCCATGAAGAAAGTGGTAAATCAGTCGACTGCTGTAATTGTTTTGAACTCTTTAAGCGTCCTATTTATCATTCTCACGTTAATTGCATTTTTATGGGTTGCATCGACTACCGCAGCTATTAACCAGGCCAACTACGACCGGTTTGAGCTTACCTGTAAGGCCAACCAATTTATGAACGGTTCCGCTTATCTGACCAACGAAGTCCGCGCCTTTGCAGCCACCGGAAACATGGAGCACTACGACAACTACTGGAACGAAGTGAACACCCTGAAAAACCGGGAGATCGGCGTGGCAAGCATGAAGGCCATCGGCATCACCGCCGAGGAACAGGGAACGATCGACGCTATGATGGCTCTTTCCAACGACTTGGTCCCTCTGGAAAGCGACGCCATGGAACTAGCCAAACAAGGAAAGCGCGATCAGGCCATTGAATCGGTTTACGGGGCTCACTACAAACAGCATGCGGCAGAGATTCAGGCGATTAAAGAGACTTTTCTGGCCATGTTGGATACCCGCACCGCCGAGGAAATTCAAGCTCTCACCGTCCGGGAAGGCCGGCTTCAGGTGGTTTCCATCATTTTGGTGGTTGCCGTTGCCCTCTTCCAGTTTTTGAATATTGTCCACGTGCTGAACAGAATGATTTCCCCCATCAAGAAGATCCGACTGGAAATGGAAGAAATTGAGCGGGGCAACCTTTCTTCCCATTTCAACTTAACTCCTGACACCTCCGAAATTGGGCGGCTCATCCACTCTATTCTTGTGACAAAGGCAGAGCTGCAAAAGTATATCGGAGATATT
>CALCSA010000194.1 GCA_937894185.1 uncultured Clostridia bacterium
CTCCTGCTTGTGGTATAGAGAAAATGCGCCGCCCAAACAAGGCGGCGCACTGTATTGTTTTCTTACGCCTTATACATTGGGAGTAAACCCGTAGGCTTCGAATACGGCAAGGGCTTCCGGTGTGGCAAGGAAATCCACAAACAGCTGAGCGGCTTCCTTCTTTTCGGAGGCAGTTACCACTCCCACCGGGTAGATGACCTTTTTGGCCAAACTGCCTTCCGGCGCTTCGGCGATCACCTTGACCCGGTCGGTGGTGGCGGCATCGGTAGCGTAGACAATTCCAACGTCGGCGCTGCCCTCGGCCACCCAGTTGAGCACTTCGGTGACATTGGTGCCAAGGCTTACCTTAGGTTGAATCATATCGTATATACCAAGGGTAGTCAAGGCTTCCTGAGCATATTGTCCAACAGGGACACTTTCCGGGTCACCCAAAGCGATGGTCTCGGCGTTTCCGATTTCCTCAAAGGAGGTTACGCCGCTTTCCGAGCCGGCGGGAGCAATGAGGACGATACGGTTTTCCAGCAGTTCCACAATGGTGCCGGCATCCACAAGGCCGGCATCCTTCAGGGCGTTCATCTGCTTCATGGCGGCGGACATAAACACGTCGGCCTCCAGCCCTTCTTCAATCTGGGTCTGCAACTTGCCGGAAGAATCGTAGGTTCCCTCTACCTTAATGTTGGGGTGCTTTTCCTGAAACATGGGGATCAGCTGATCCCGGTAGGAATACTCCAGACTGGCGGCGGCAGCGACCAGAATGGTCACTTCTTCCCCCGCGGGCTCACTGGCCTCAGGCTCGGAAGCGGGTTCCTGAGACTGCTGCGCCGCAGGCTCGCTGGAAGGAGCCGCCTCGCTGGGGGCTGGGTTTCCCTGACAACCTGCCAATAATACAATACCGGCCAACATTACCGTTAAGATGCGCGAACATATCTTTTTCATTTCAATCATCTACTTTCCTCCGAATTACTTACAAAAACAATTCGAACTCATTATATCTTCTCGGCAAAGGTTTGTCAACGAAGATTTAATTGCTAATGGGCGGTCCAACTTTATAGCAGGGGTGAGGTATCCGGGGCCTGTTCATTGCATTCAACGGAATGATCTGGCCGAGGCATCAGGGCTGTGCCCCATGTCCATCCGGTATCCTGCTGGGCAACGGCAAACGGTTGGCACGGGAGCATTCCAAGAGGAACGTTCGTCATGCCAACCGTCATACAAGAGGTAGAATCAGGTTTTTTATTGTTCAGAAGGGCGGGGCTTGAGGCAGAACATCAGCACCGCCGCCGCTCCGGCGCAGCAGGCCGCAATGACAAAGGCGGGAAACATAAGGGAAATATCCGCAGCCGCTAGATTCTTATAATGCCCCGCAATGAAGGAAGACACCACGGCTCCTGCACCAAAACCCAGCAAAACCATTCCGTAGTTGGTGGCCATATGCCGGGGACCAAACAGGTCCGCTGTCAGAGAGGGGAAACAGCTCAGGAAGCCGCCGTAGAAGAAGCCGATCAAGCCGATGAGCATGTAAATCCAGTAGCCGTTGGCCCGGTTGACCAGCAGCGAAAATACCGCCGATCCGCAAAGCAGCACCAAAATGGTGGTCTTGCGCCCAATTTTATCCGAGGCCATACCCCAGAACAGCCGCCCCAGAGAGTTGCACATGGAAATGACCAGAACCCCTATGGTAGCAGTTTCCGCAAGGCCCTTTGCCACGGCGATGGGCTTTGCAAAGCCGATCATCATCAGCCCTCCCATACAGGCCAGCATCATGGATACGGTGATGAGATAGAACCGCGGGTCCCGCAGCACCTGCCCCGGAGACATGCCCTCCGCCATAGGAGCAGCTCCTCCCTCCGATGTTTCCTCCGGCGGATTCTTCAGAAACAATCCCCCCACGGTGCACACCACCAAAAAGACCACAGACAGCACAACAAAGGTCTTGAGTTCCCCCTGTTCCGGGCCGCCAAAGTGGATGATCAACCCTTCGATAATGGGGGTAAACACCACGCCGCCAAATCCAAGGGCGGATACAATCACCCCGGTGACCAGCCCCTTCTTTTCCGGGAACCACTTTTGGGAGCAGGCAATGGTGGTAGAGTAAGTAAAGCCCATGCCTATACCGCCCATGACGCCGTAGCCCAGCCACAAAATCCACGGATGAGCCTGTGTCGCAAAGGAGGCCAGGAAAAAACCGATGCTTAAAATCACTCCGCCAATGATGACCACTCTTCTGGTGGGTATTTTCATGGCCAGCTTGCCGCCCAGTACACTGCCTATGGTGAGGGTGGATAGCAAAAGGGAAAAGGTGAGGCTGGCCGCGGCGTTGTCTCCGCCAAATACGCTGTTTGCAATTCCGGTTTGAAACACGCTCCAAATGTACGCGATTCCCAGACAAAGCTGAATCGCGATGGATGCGGCAATGGGTGCGGCCCGGTTTGGTTTTTTCATAGGTCATCCTCCTTTTAAATACAAAAAGGACCTTTACTGTTTTGCAGTAAAGGCCCTTTCTAACAAAAAACGGCGCTTTATCTCAATTACGGCAAAACCTTACATAACCCTATTTTATTCATTGTAAATACAACGATAATAATAAGGCTAATAAAAAGGCTGTGAAACTTTACGAATGTAAGCGTAGACATAAGCAGCTCCCATCGTGATAAATTAGGGCTATTATGACAGGAAGAAGTCATAGTGTCAACTCTTTTTCCCATTTCCCGGGCCATGTCTGTGAAATAGCCAAATACCCGGGGCCTTTACCGGGACGCTACAGTTATAATACACAAAGCAAAAGTGGCGTTCAGGGTATATAGCCCAGCTTCCCGGAACGTAGCCGCCCTCTTTTTGGATGGGAAGGCGCAAAAATCCCCCCGGCAGAACCGGAGGGATTTATCTTGCATCTATGGCAGGTTTTCGAGAGGGGGCAGGTCAGTCCCCTGTCCCGGCACCGTCCATCATAAACAGCGCCACCGAGCCGGGCCCGGTGTGAGCTCCCAGCACAGGCCCCGCCTGATGAATTAGAAACCGCTTGATATCAAAGTATTCCTGCATGATTTCGCTGAGATATACGGCGTCTTTTTCACAATCGGTGTGGGTGATAAAGCACAGACCGTCGGCGACATTTTTTACCGTGTTGCTCATGCGCTGGGCAAGGTTTTGCAGGGCTGATTTACTTCCCCGCTTGCTGCCCACCACCTTGGGTATTCCGTTTTCCATCGACAGAATGGGCTGAACCCCCAACAGCGAACCCACCAGCTCGGTGGCTTTGGAAATCCGCCCGCCGCGGTGAAGATGAGTCATATTTCCCGTGGTGATGTAGTGGCGCAGGTTGCTTGCATGTCCCGTAGCCCATTCGGTGGCTTTTTCCAGAGAGGCCCCTGCCTTCTTCATCTTGTTGGTCAGGTAAACCAGCAACCCCTGACCCAAAGATACCGACATACTGTCCACAATCATAATTTTGCAATCGGGGTATCGGGGGGCTAGTTCCTCACGGGCAATCCGCACATTCTGCAGGGTACTGCTCATGCCGGCCGAAAACCCAATGTATAGAATATCCTTGCCCGTTTGCAGGACGTTTTCCATCGCCTGATACGCTTCGCTGACATTGACCGAGGAAGTGGCAGGCATAGCCCCTTCCCGCATTTTGCGGTAAAAGGTGGCAGGGTCCATCTCTCCACTAAAGTATTGCTCATGATCAATGGAAAAAGAAAGCGGCATCGACACAATGTTTTCCCCGCGCAGATACTCCTCGGGAAGATCGCTGCTGCTGTCGGTGAAGATTTGATACTGCTCTGTCATACCGGTTCACTCCTGTTTGTGTGGTTAAGCTGTCCCCTAAATAGTCCTGCCCCCGCCACAAAGGGAACACGGGCGCTTCTTCGTCTATTAGGATGTGCGCTGTCCGGGCTGATGATACTCTCCCTGCCGGGAAAAGCGGCATCCTCCGGGTCACCCTCACGACACAAAAAAACACACATAGTTTCGTAAAGCATCAAATGAATCAATGGCTTACAAAAATATGTGAGACAATGCTACATTTAAATACCAGTTAACCCTAGCATAAATTCAGGGAAAAGTCAATCAAAAGGATGTAAACGGCAAGGTCCGACTATAAAAATACAGCGGGACCTTGCCGTTCCAAAAAGATATATCTTTTTGCCGGGCAATTAGTGAGTGGTGCCGGGCAGATCATCCTGCCTTGCTTTGTAAAGACGATACCCGCCCACCAGATTCCACACCTTGGCGCCGTGCTGCATGAGGATGCGCTGTGCCAGATACCCCCGCAAGCCGATCTGACAGGTGATATAGATGTTCTTGGTCAAATCCAGATGAGGCAGCTGATCCCGCAGACAGTCCAGAGGGATGTTGCAAAAGCCCTCTATGTGGCCGGCCTGATACTCCTCCTCTGTCCGCACGTCGATGCAAAGGCTGCCCCCGGGAATGTGGGGAAGGTCCTCCAGATAAAAAGGAACCATCTTCCCTTCCAGAAGATTGCCGGCCACATAGCCCGCCATATTGACCGGGTCTTTTGCCGACGAAAAGGGAGGTGCATAGGCCAGCTCCATTTCCTGCAAATCATAGACGCTCAGGCCAAATCGCAGGGCGTTGGCAAGGCTGTCGATCCGCTTGTCCACCCCGTCGTATCCCACAATCTGTGCCCCGAGAATCTTTGCGTCCCCATTAAACAAAAGCTTGATCGCCATCATGGTTCCGCCGGGATAGTACCCCGCGTGGGAGGCCGAGTAGGTCATGGATTTGTGATAGGAAACACCGGCAGCTTGCAGGGTTTCTTCCTTTTCTCCGGTGACTGCCACGGTCAGGTCAAAAAACTTCATGATGGAAGTGCCCTGACTGCCCTTGTAGGAACAGTTCTTCCCGCAGATGTGATCCGCCACCAGCCTGCCCTGCTTGTTGGCAGGGGAAGCCAGTGGAATGCGGGCGGGCTTCCCGCTGACAAGGTTGGTCACCGCCACGGCATCTCCCAAAGCATAGACATCCTCTGCGGAGGTTTGCAGGCAGTCATTCACCACAATCTCCCCCCGCTCCCCCAGCCGGATACCGCTGTCCCGCAGGAATCCGGTTTCCGGCGCCACGCCGATGCTCAGAATCACCATATCCGCGGGGACGGATGCTCCGCTGTCCAGCAGGACGCTGTCGCAGGTAAAGCCGACGCACTTCTGCCCCAGATACAGGCCCAACCCCTTGGAGCGAATGTAGTTGTGAATATCGTGGGCCATGTCCAGATCCACAGGGGCCATGACATGAGGGGCCGCTTCGATAATATTCACCGCGATGCCCAGCTCCGCCAGATTTTCGGCCATTTCCATGCCGATAAACCCGGCCCCGATGACGGCGCAGGATTTGGGCCTGTGGGTTTCGATATACTCCCGGATGGCATATGTATCGGGAATGTTGCGCAGGGTGAACAGGTGGTTTTCCTCCGCTCCGGGAAGGCTGGGCCGTATGGGTGACGCTCCCGGAGACAACACAAGCTTGTCGTAGGATTCCCGGTAGGTCTCCCCTGTCTCCAGATTCTTCACCTGCACCGTCCTGGCCTTTACATCCACTCCAATGGCCTCCTGCCTCACCCGGACATCCACCCGGAAGCGGGCGTGAAAGCTCTCGGGGGTTTGGAGCAGCAGGGCCTCTTTGTCGGTGATGGTCCCCCCTATGTAATAAGGAAGGCCACAGTTGGCAAAGGAAATGTGCTCGCCTTTTTCCAGCAGGATGATTTCCGCGTTTTCGTCGTTTCGGCGGAGCCGGGCCGCCGTGCTTGCTCCGCCGGCCACGCCTCCAACAATGATCACTTTCATAAGCTGTCTCCTTTGATTATCGGACCTTATAGGTAATGAGGCGTTTTGGGGGTCAGAACCTCGCACCCGTCCTGAGTAATCAAAACCATATCCTCGATATTGAAGCCGTTCACGCCTCGGATATAACAGGGAACCTCCATGGCCAGAACCATTCCCGGCTCCAGAACTCGTGTTTCGGTGGCGTTGATGTAGGGCGCTTCCGCCGTGGCAGGGCCAAGGCTGATGCTGTGCCCCAGATGTCCCCGCCGGTATGCGGGAAAGGCTTCCTGCACATGGGAGTATCCGATTTGGAACAGCTCCTTGATGGGAAGTCCGGGTTTGGCGGCCTCCAGCATCTTTCGCTGGGCGGAATACAGGCGGTCCTTCAGCTTGCAGAGCAGGGGGTCGCCATTACCCACAATCCATCCCCGGGATGTGTCGGTAGTGTAAAAATCGA
>CALCSA010000195.1 GCA_937894185.1 uncultured Clostridia bacterium
TCAAAGTGGCTCCCCCATCGCGGATAGCTCTAATCAGAGCATCGGGCAGGGTAGCGAGAAGCCTCATCAAAGCAGCCCCCACGTGGCAGATTCCCTCTAGCAAGGGGCGGTAGACGCTGTCCTCCAAATCCAAAAAGCGGGGCCAGCGCTCCGGATAGGTGAGAGTTTCCCCCTCTTTTTTTCCCAGAACCCCCCGAACGATCAAAAGATAAAGAACAGCGCCAATAGTAAGAGACGCAAAGGCCCCTTTAAGGTTTACCCACGCAAAATATGCAACTGGATACTCCGGCGAGTGCCCCCGCAGAAAGTCCTGGCCCAGATCGGCCACCCCGTCGGCTAAGGCAGGGAATATCCCCAAAATAGGTAGCAAACAGGCGGACAGAACCAGTGCCACCCCCGTAGTTTTGCTGCAATAGGGTTCCCTGAGGGCATCCAGTTCATTCTGGCGAGGATTTTTCTCCACAAAGATGGTGACAAACAGCTTGGTCAGGTAGGCCACCGTCATGCCTCCGGTCAAGAGAAAGGCCATCTCCACCCCCTGCATCAGTCGGGCGGGAAAAGCGTAGTCGGGCAGCATCCAAAGATACTCCACAATGCTCTCGTGAAGCAGAGTCTTGCTGAGGTATCCGGGAAAGAAGGGCACGCCGCCAAGGCTCAGGGCCCCCATGAGAAAGACAAAGGTCAGCAAGGGCTTTCCTCTGCCGAACCCGCGGATGCCATCCAGATGCAACTGGTGGAGATTGAGGTAGATCACCCCTGCCGCCACAAACAGCACCAGCTTCACCAGGGAATGGTTGACCATGTGTAGCAATGTTCCCCTAACGGCAAGAGAGTTGTGGCTCCCCAGCAGGCATTGCATCCCGATTCCCCCCACAACAAACCCCATCTGGGAAACGGAGGAGCAGGCCAGTGTCCGCTTGAGGTTGATCGAGAAGATAGCCAGTACCGCTCCCAACACCATGGTGACGCTTCCCAGCAGCACCAATCCAAGGCCCCAGGCAAAATCCTGTCGGAACAACTCGCAGTTGATCACCAGCACCCCGAAAATCCCGCTTTTGGTGAGGATGCCCGACAATAGGGCACTGGCCGGGGCAGGCGCCTGCGGATGGGCTTTGGGTAGCCAGACATGGAGGGGGAACATCCCCGCTTTGGCCCCAAATCCGGTGAGGAGCAGCCCCCCAATCAGGTAGCGTGTGGGCTTTGCAAGGTTTTGGCAAGCGTTGTAAAGAGCTGCAATCTCCAAGGTACCGGCATAATGATGCAGCAAGAATAGTCCCATCAGCATCACCAGTCCACCGATCACCGCCACCGCAAGATAGGTGTCGGCCGCC
>CALCSA010000196.1 GCA_937894185.1 uncultured Clostridia bacterium
CACCGCCACCGAGGTGGTGAAAAAGCTGATGAATCTGGGTGTTATGGCTTCTGCCGGCGAGATTATCGATTACGATACCGCCGCCATGGTGGCCATGGAAATTGGCGCAAAGGTTTCTCCCGAAGTGGTGGTCACCATTGAGGAGCGCCTCTTTGACGAGACAGAGGATTCCAGCGATAACTTGGTTTCCCGCAGCCCGGTCATTGTGGTCATGGGCCACGTCGACCACGGCAAAACCTCCCTGCTGGACGCCATTCGCAACACCCGGGTCACCGCCGGAGAAGCCGGCGGCATCACCCAGGCCATCGGCGCCTATCAGGTGGATGTGAACGGCCGCAAGCTGACCTTTTTGGATACGCCCGGCCACGCCGCCTTTACCTCCATGCGGGCCCGGGGCGCTCAGGTTACCGATATTGCGGTGCTGGTGGTGGCCGCCGACGACGGCATCATGCCCCAGACGGTAGAAGCTATCAACCACGCCAAAGAAGCAGGCGTTTCCATCATTGTCGCCATCAACAAGATGGATAAGGAAGATGCAAACCCCGATCGAATCAAACAGGGCCTCACCGAATACGGTCTGGTTCCCGAAGAGTGGGGCGGCGAGACCATCTGTGTGGAAGTGTCCGCCAAGACGGGGCTGGGCATGGACGACCTGCTGGAAACCATCCAGCTGATCGCCGACGTCAAGGAACTGAAAGCCAATCCCGACCGGATGGCCAGAGGCTCGGTCATAGAAGCCAGTCTGGACAAGGGCCGGGGTCCCGTGGCCACTCTGCTGGTGCAGAACGGAACCCTGCGCACCGGAGACATCCTCATTGCGGGCACCGCTTTGGGCCGTGTCCGGGTGATGCAGGATGACCGGGGACAGCGGGTGGATGAGGCCGGACCCTCCACACCGGTGGAAGTGACCGGACTTGCCGAAGTGCCCCAGTCCGGGGATTCCTTCAACGTGGTCGAGGACGAGCGGCTGGCCCGGGAGCTGGTGGATCAGCGCCGTGAGGAGGCCAAGGAGGAGCAGTTCAAGGCCTACCAGAAGGTCACCATGGAAAACCTCTTCTCCCAGATTTCCGCAGGCTCGGTCAAGGAACTGGGCATCATCGTCAAGGCCGACGTTCAGGGCTCGGTGGAGGCACTGATCCAAAACCTGGAGAAAATCGCCAACGAAGAAGTTCGGGTGCGGGCTATTCACGGTGCTGTCGGCGCGGTTTCCGAAAGCGACGTCATGCTGGCCAACGCCTCCAACGCCATCATCGTGGGCTTTAACATCCGGCCCGATCCTGTGGCCAAAACTCTGGCGGACCAGCTGGGAGTGGACATTCGGCTCTACCGGGTGATCTACGACGCCATCGACGAAATCAGCGACGCCATGAAGGGTATGCTGGCTCCCAAATACCGGGATGTGGATCTGGGCCGCGCCGAAGTGCGGCAGGTTTACAAGATTTCCAGCATCGGCACCGTGGCGGGCTGTTATGTGCTGGACGGAAAAATTACCCGCACCGCCAAAATCCGTGTCGTGCGGGACGGCATCATCATCGCCGACGATGTGCTGGCCTCCCTGCGCCGCTTTAAGGACGACGTCAAAGAAGTGATGCAGGGCTATGAGTGCGGTATGGGACTGACCAAGTTCAACGACCTGAAGGACGGCGATATCTTCGAAGCCTACGAAACCCAGGAGTATCGCGATTAATCATAGGAAAACAGAAAATAGGGAATTGGCGGATCAGAGGAAAGGATGCTGTTCTTTCACCGGGTCGCTGCCAATTCCCGGTTTTCGATTTCCGCCTATGGGGAGGACAATTATGCCATCCTATAAAAATGCCCGTGCTGCCGAGGATGTCCGCCGGGAGCTTTCCGATGTGATGCGCTCTCTCAAGGACCCGCGCATCAGCGGACTGATTTCCATTGTTAAGCTGGAGCTTTCGGGAGATTACTCCCACTGCAAGGTGTATGTAAGCTCCATGGACGGGATGGAAGGAGCCAAAAATGCCGTGGCGGGTCTGACCAGCGCCGCCGGACTCATCCGCCGGGAAATGAGCTCCCGCCTGCGGCTGCGCCGCATTCCTCAATTCCACTTTGTGGCGGATGACGGCATTGCCCACAGCGCTCTTTTGACTCAAAAGATGCGGGAGCTGGGAATTTCCAGCCATCGGGAGGAAGAAGACGATGGAAATTGACCTGCAACAGGCAGCCCGCCTGCTGGACGGATGGGACGACATTCTGATTCTGGCCCACCAAAAGCCGGATGGAGATGCCTACGGTTCTGCCTTTGCCCTGTTGTGGGCCTTGGAGTGGCTGGGAAAACGGGCCCGGGTGGAAACCTCCGACGGCTATCTTCCCGGCTACGATTTTCTCTTTGGAGACTATACCCCCGAGGAGTTTGAGCCCCGGTTTGTGGTGACCACCGACGTGGCCGGCCCCGGACTGCTGGGGCCTTTGGCCGACCGCTGGGCAAACCGCATCGATTTGTGCATTGACCATCATCGGGTCAACAATTTAGATGCCGCCCGCAAGCTGGTGGTACCGGAGGCTGCCGCCACCTGCCAGCTGACCTATGAGATCATCCGGGAGCTGGAGGTTCCCTTTACCCCTGTTATGGCCGGAGCTGTCTACACCGGCATCGCCACCGATACCGGATGCTTCCGCTACGGCAACACCACTCCAATAGTTCACCGCATCGCCGCCGAAATGATGGAAGAAGGTGCCGACTACGCCCTCATCAACAAGCTGATGTTCGACACCAAAAGCAAGGGCCGTCTGGAAATTGACCGCCTGATGATGGACACGCTGGAATATTACTTTGACGGGCGCTGCGCCATGATCTCCATCTCCAATCAAGCGGTGGAGCGGGCCGGTGTGACCGAAGAAGAGCTGGACGGCATCGCCGGATTCCCCCGCAGCATTGAAGGGGTGGAGGCCGGGGTGACGCTGCGGCAAAAACCCGACGGTGACTACCGGGTTTCTCTGCGGACCACGGGAGAGCTGGACGCATCGGCCATCTGCGGCAGACTGGATGGCGGCGGCCACAAAAACGCGGCTGGTTGCACCGTATCCGGGCCCTTGGAGCAGGCCAAGGCTCTGGTTCTTGCCGCCATGGAACCGGAAATGTCGCCGGAGTCTCCACCATGTCCCTAAACGGCATCCTGCCGGTGGACAAGCCGGAAGACTTTACCTCCTTTGATGTCATCGCCAAGCTGCGGGGGATGTTTAAAACCAGAAAGATTGGTCACGCCGGTACCTTGGATCCTGCGGCCACCGGGGTGCTGCTTTTGTTTTTGGGGGGCACCACCCGCTTTATCAGCTTTTTGCCCAATCACGACAAGCGGTATACTGCTGTCCTTCAGCTGGGGGTTGTCACCGATACTCAGGACCTGACCGGCAAAGTGCTGGAAACCCGCCCTGTTCTGGCCGGTAGGGATGAGGTGGAGCAGGCCCTTGCCGAATTTTTGGGGGAACAGAAGCAGATTCCCCCCATGTATTCGGCGGTGCAGAAGGATGGCCGCCGCCTCTACGATCTGGCCCGCCAGGGGCTGGAGGTAGAGCGGGAACCCCGGACAGTGACCATCCATGAGCTCAAGCTGCTGGACGCCTCTCCCCAGGAGGAGCTGTACACTCTGGATATCAGCTGTTCCACCGGTACTTATATTCGCACTCTCTGCCACGACTTGGGGCAGAAGCTGGGCTGCGGGGCCGCCATGGCATCTTTGCGCCGCACCTGGGCCTGTGGCTTTCCCCTGACCGGGTGCCGCACTCTGGAGGAGCTTCAGGCTTTGACCGAGGAGGGCAGGCTGCCCGAAGCCCTGCTCCCTCTGGAAGCGGCCTTTGCCGGGCTACCCCGTTTGGAGCTTTTACCTCAAGCAAGCAAGCGGTTCCTCAACGGGGCATCGCTTGCTTTGGAGCGTCTTGGCCTTTCCGGTGAGGAAGGCCAGCTGGCTGTGTTTGACTCCCAAGACCAATTTCTCGGCTTGGCTGCTCCCGACCTGCAAACCGGGGAGCTGCGCCCTGTCCGGGTTTATACTAAAGCAATATAGTGAGTCAATTTTAAAGCGCTTAGCGCTTTAAAATTGCGTGGGATTGACTCTAAAATTTGGTTCAAGCTGTCGTAGGGTGGCTGTGTAATAAACGCCGCGCCTTAAAAACCCAACGTGTTTTTAAGCTAACCGATTGTAAAGGGGACATTTTTCTTGATTGTAACCCATTCCCTGGGGGCGCCAGCCCTTCCTTCCCGAAGCACCTGTGTGGCTTTGGGCCTGTTTGACGGTCTGCATAGGGGGCATCGGGCGGTGCTGCAGGCAACTCTTTCCCACGCCAAATCCCGGGGGCTGGAGCCGCTTTGCTTTACCTTTTCCACCGATTACCACACCCCGGACACCAAACAGGGGATGACTCGGCTGATGAGCTCTCAGGCCATGGAGGACCACCTCTTCCAGATGGGGTTTAGCCGAATCGCCTGCCCGGATTTTGACGAGTTCCGGGAGTTTTCTCCCCAGAGCTT
>CALCSA010000197.1 GCA_937894185.1 uncultured Clostridia bacterium
TTCGGGGGCGTTGGCCCGCATGGTAAAATTCCGGTAGCTGGTGTAGAGAAATGAGGTGGCCGTTGCCTGCAGCGGCTGGGAAAATTCCATCTGCCTTTTTTGAGTGAAGAAAGCCACTTGAGCCTGCCCCTGCACCAGTTGGGTCTGAGGCGTTTTGCTCTCGGTTACCGTCATGCGGATGGAGCCCTGACTAATTTCTCCCAGCTCCTTACAAAAATAGGCCGCTGCCTCCCTTAGAGCCTCGGAAGCGTCCTCGGGGATGACAAAGGCTGTCTCCCGCGCCTCTCCCCGGGGCTGCAGCAAAGCATCGGGGTAAGAGGTATCTTTCCCGATTCCCTGCATCTGCCAGACAGTCCCCTGATTGGTGCGGACGGGAGTGCAGGCGCAGAGCAAGGCAAACAGGCAAAATATCGCAACCATCTTATATTTCATCCTCTGCCTGCCTTTCTGCTGCATGGCGGTGATTTTCTTTGGAACGATAGTAGTATTATACACGATTTCCAAGCTGTTGAAAAGCTTTGCCCTTCGACTCTTGACGGTTTTACAGTGATCGTACTATAATAAGCAATAGGCATTTTATTCCGGCGGTCAAAGGCCTGCAAGCAAATCGCAAGGCAAGGGATACCGTGAAATAAGGAGCGGGCGCAGCGGGAATCAACCTGCCGGGAGTTTTTGCCCCAAAGGCAAAGCACCGCCGGGCTTGGGCACCGGTGTATGTTTTGCGAGGGCGGCGATGGCAAAGCTCCGTTGGAAGGAATCACATATGGAAGATCACGAAAAACGCTCTCCCTTTTTCATTGGGATGCGCAACATCAAAACAGCTTTGGCAGTGCTTGCGGTACTGGTGCTCTACCGCCTGCTCCACCGCGAAACTGCCATGCTGGCAGCTACCGCCGCCGTCATCTGTATGCAGGACAGCGTACAAAAAACCCTGCGCAGCGGCCTGAACCGTCTGGTGGGAACCTGTGCCGGCGCACTCATCGGCATGTTGCTGCTCTACAGCAGACAAGCTTTGGGCGGAAGCTATCTTTCCCTGTTGTTTGCCCCCTTGGGCATTGTTTTAATCATATGGTTCTGCAATTTTATCCATAAGCCGGAAGCCACCGTCATCAGCTGCATTGTCCTGTTGATGATTGTGCTGGAGCAGAGCGCTCAGGACCCGTTTTACTACAGTATCAACCGAATGCTGGATACCCTTTTCGGCATTGTTGTAGCTTATATCATCAACCGTTTTATCTGCAATCCATCTCAAATCGATCAGAAAGGTGAGGAACCGTAATGTACGCAGATTTGTTAGATACTCTAGGCTTTCTGCAGGCCCGGGACCCGGAAGTAAGCGAGGCGATTGGACTGGAGCTGAACCGCCAGCGCCGCAATCTGGAACTGATCGCCAGCGAAAATATTGTCTCCTTTGCCGTTTTGGCTGCGGCAGGCAGTATTCTCAACAACAAGTACGCCGAAGGATATCCCGGCAAGCGCTATTATGGCGGATGCCAGTGTGTGGATATTGTGGAGAACATCGCCATTGAAAGAGCCAAGAAGGTTTTTGGAGCTGCCTTTGCCAATGTGCAGCCCCATTCCGGCGCTCAGGCCAACGAGGCCGCCTACAGCGCCCTGCTAAGCCCTGGCGACACCGTTTTGGGTATGAGTTTGGCGCAGGGAGGCCATTTGACTCACGGTTCCCCCGTCAACTTTTCCGGCAAGCTCTACCGTTTCGCGGCCTATGGAGTGGACAGCAAAACCCACCGCATTGATTACGATGTCGTGCGTGCTCTTGCTAAAGAGCATCGCCCTAAGATGATTGTAGCCGGCGCCAGCGCCTATCCCCGCATCATCGACTTTGCCAAGTTTGCCGAAATCGCCAAAGAGGTGGGGGCTTACCTTATGGTGGATATGGCTCACATCGCGGGACTGGTGGCGGCAGGGCTGCATCCCTCCCCCGTTCCCTACGCCGATGTGGTCACTACCACCACCCACAAGACTCTGCGGGGCATTCGGGGCGGTTTGATTCTCTGCAATGACCCGGATATCGCCAAGCAGATTGACAAGGCTGTCTTCCCTGGTACTCAGGGAGGCCCTTTGATGCACATCATCGCCGCCAAGGCTGTGGGCTTTGGCGAAGTGCTGGGCAGCGACTTCAAAGCTTATCAGCAGGCGGTGGTGGATAACTGCCAGGCTCTGGCCCATGCTCTTATGGACAAAGGCTTTGATCTGGTATCCGGCGGAACCGACAACCACCTGATGCTGGTGGACCTGACCAAGATGGATATCACCGGAAAAGACTTTGAGCATCAGCTGGACGAGGTTTACATCACCCTGAACAAGAACTCTATCCCCAACGAGCAGCGCAGCCCCTTTGTCACCAGCGGCGTGCGGATCGGCACGGCGGCTATCACCACCCGGGGACTGAATACCGAC
>CALCSA010000198.1 GCA_937894185.1 uncultured Clostridia bacterium
CGGAAACCATCGAGCTGTATGCCGGCGGCATGAACCACTTTCAGTGGGTGTTTTCCATCACAGACGCCGCAACCCGGGAAAGCCTCTACCGAGAGTTTCGGGAAAAGGAGCAGACCTTTGACCCCGGCTTCCGCCCTTATTCCCGCAAGATGTTTCATTATTTTGGGCTTTATCCCACCCCTTCCGACGATCATCTGGGCGAATATCAGGCCTATGGCCACGAAGCCGGAGTGGAAGGCTACGATTTTGACAAGGATGAACGGGAACGGGCACAGATGGTCCGGGATATTGAGGCGGTGGTATCCGGCGCCATGGACCTGAACCAGTGGCTCAAGCCCTCCGGGGAACAGGCCATCAAAGTCATCACCTCCATCTTCTTTCACCAGCGACGGTTTATTCCTTCGGCGGTGGTGTACAACAACGGGGCCATTCCCCAGCTCCCCCCCGACATCGCCGTGGAAGTCCCCGTTATGGTGGACGGAGACGGCATCCATAAAATACAGGTAGACCGGCTGAGCCCCGGTATCATCGGGCTGCTAAACATGCAGGTTTCCGCCCAGAGGCTGTCTCTTCTGGCCGCGGCCCACGGCAGCAAAGAGCTTGCCTTGCAGGCTTTGCTTTGCGATCCCGCCATTCCAAGCACCGGAGCAGCAGAGGGAATTGTGGACCGCCTGTTTGAAATCAACAAGCCTTACATTCGCCCCTTTCGGGGGATCGGGTGATCAAGGATGAAGAAGATCAACCCATTGATTGAGGTGTTGTCTCGGCAGCCGAGGGAATTGTGGACCGCCTGCTCGAAATTAGTAAGCCTTATATGCGCCCTTTTCGGGGGATTGGGTGATTGCGAATGAAACAAATAGGCTCATCCATTGAAGTGTTATCCCCTCAGGAACTGGAGCTGATTCACCAGACCGCCTGCAATATTTTGTCCCGCATGGGAATCCGTGTTCCGGGGGATGAGCTGCTGGAGCAATGCGCCCAGCTGGGCTGCCCGGTGGAGTGGGAGGCTCAGCTTTTGCGGATTCCCTCCAACCTGCTGGAGGACTTTATCCAAAAGATGCGGGGGCAAAGCCCCCCGCCGGAGCCAGTGGCTCAAGCTCTTCACGGGCGGATTTCCACGCAGGTGATGCTGGTGGACTACAAAACCAAACAGCGGCGGTACGGCTTGCGGGACGACAACCTAAAGGGAATCCGGCTGGTGGAAT
>CALCSA010000199.1 GCA_937894185.1 uncultured Clostridia bacterium
GGCGGCTTCTTCCCACACTTCATGCCCATAGTAAGGGTATCGGGGGCGCAGGTGCAGGTGGTAGGTATTGCACAGTTCCACCTGACATTTCAGCTGCTGCAAATCGATGGAGCTGACTCCTCCCTTGATGGCCGCCGCCGTCCCCACGTTCATAAAGGTGGGCAGCTGCACCGTTCCGTGGACGGTTTCCATGCTGCCCCTGCGGGCCCGCCCCTCCTGTTTGATCAGCGTATACATCTTTTGTCCTCCCTGCGCTTTTATGACTCAATTTGTACAGTATAGCGGAAAACCCCCGGAGTTTCAAGAATCAGGACGAGATCGCCGCCTAAGCAAAACAGGGAGCCTACCGGAAATTGTTTTCCCCGGGTATGTGTATAAGCCGTCACTTTTCGTCATAGAAATGGAACAGGAGCAGGGCATGGCTCCCGGCTATCGAAAAAAGCGGTGAGGCCGGGGTCTGGATGCATCCAAAGGTGTGTAGATGAATCAAAAGGAGGGCTTTTTTTGAAGCGGGTCAAATGGCTGTTAATATTATCGGCTGTTGTTGTGGTGGGAGTTGTCTTTTGGGCGCTGCGGCCTCTGATGCCGTGGAACTCTTCTCAAGTGCAGGAGCATCGGCCGGGGCCGCCAGCTGTGCCACTTTCGGCGGACAACACCAGCCCCAGCGGCGCTGTGGTGGGGCTTGCGGAAGCGCTGAAAAATTGGGATTTGGGGCTGGCGGCCCAGTGGATGGCTTTGGCGCCCCAGGGGCCTTTTACCGACGCCTATCAGAATGTTCTGGCTCCCGCTCTGGCCCGGATGGAGCTTGAACTGGGTGCCGAGCGAATCGAGGGAACCTTTGCATGGGTGGATGTATCGGTCACCGCTGTGGATGTAGGAGGGGGGCTGGGCAGTCTCAGCGCCGACGCCGCCTCCTATCTGGTAAGCTGTATGATCGGCCAGTCCCAAGCGGATTGGGGTGAGTTTTTGACAGCATACCTTGCCGAGACAAACACAGAGGAGATGCTGCGGGTGCGCAGGGACGCCACCGTTTACCTGACGCAGGATTCCGGGGGAAAATGGCGCATCGACGCCAACAGCCCCGAAAACCGGGCGTTTTGCAACGCCCTCACCGGCGGCCTGCTGGATGTGCTGGATCAGCTGGAGCAGTTAATGGTATAAGTTTGCCTGTTTTACCAGCTTTCCCCTTTTGGCCCCGAACATCCTTGTCAGTTTCCCGGGGTCGGCCTCTCATTCTTTTGCGGTGGTGCTTTGCCGCTG
>CALCSA010000200.1 GCA_937894185.1 uncultured Clostridia bacterium
ATCTGCAGTTTGATCACCGGGCGCCACTCCTGCAGGCTGTGGGTGGCAGCCAGCTTGTTACACTCCTCGGACTGGTTGGACTGGATATATACCCCGGCATCGTCCACTTCCATCAGGGACAGTAGATCGGCAAACTGCTGCAACGCACCCTCCAGCTCCTCCGCTCCCTTATAGCCTAGGATGGCGGGAAGGAGGCTCTCGTGTATCATCAGAGGTTGACCCCTGTGGCCTTTGTAAGCCGGAACTGCCAGCTTCTCTTTGGATGCGAGAAGCTTTTTGATGGTCTCCACCGAAAACAGGGGAATGTTGACCGGGGCGATAAAAACATACCGGCAGGTTTCCATCAGGTGGGAAAGCCCCAGCTTGACATTGTAGAAGATATCGTTGGGAGCATTTTCATTTTTCATGAATACAATCTGCATTCTGGCCAGATGCTTTTCCAAAACCTGCTGCTCTTCTTGGGAGGCCACCACCACAATGGGGTGTACCCCCGCCAGGTGGAAGGTCATACACAAGCGCTGCACCGCCGAAATAGAGCCGATCTGCACCATGGATTTGTACTCGCCGGTTTGATCGGCTCCCATCGCCATAATAATCGCCCCCGCCTTGGTGTCGGGCATCTTCTTCACTCCTTATATGGATTGATCGCGCGCAGTGATGACAAGGCTACTTTCTGGCACACTCTCCCCCGCTGCCACGCAGAAGGGAGATTCCGTGGGCAATATGGGGCAGGATGTAAGAAAGGCTTTCCTCCACGGCTTTGGGGCTGCCGGGCAGGTTGACAATTAGAGTTCCCCCCCGAATCACCGAGACAGCCCGGCTGAGCATGGCCCGGCCGGTAATTTGCAGGGAATAGGCGCGAATGGCCTCGGCGATGCCGGAAGCATTGCGGTGGGCAATGGCAAGGGTGGCCTCCGGCGTGACATCCCGGGGAGAAAATCCCGTACCTCCCGTGGTTAATATTAAATCTACCCTGCGGCGGTCAGCAAGGTTGACAAGCTCCTCTTCAATCAGTCGGCGGTCGTCGGGCAGCAGGGTCTGATGCTCCACGAGGTAACCCGCTTCTTCCAGCATGCGCTGGATTAAGGGGCCACTCAAATCCTGCCGCTCACCCCCGGCCCCCTTGTCGCTCAGGGTGAGCACCGCCGCCCGCAAAGGAGCTTCGGCAAGGGGGAGTACCTCCATCACATCCCCTTCCGACACCATACCGTCCTGCAATACCCGGGCAAAAACGCCCTCCCGGGGCATGATGCAATCCCCCATCCGATGGTAAATCTGGCAGTGGGTGTGGCATTCCTTCCCGATCTGGGTGATCTCCAGCAAAGCTGTTCCACAGGCCAGCCGGGTTCCCACCGGCAGACTACGAAAATCGATGCCTTCTACCACGATGTTCTCGCCAAAGTCTCCGTGGCCGACATCGGCTCCCCGATCGTTAAACGCCCGAACCTTGTCGTAACTGAGCAGGCTGACCTGCCGGTGCCAGTTGCCGCCATGGGCATCCTGATCCAAGCCCCATCCCACTTTGAGCATGGCCGAGTGGACGTTCTTTTTTTGCACACCCCGCACTTCGCTGACGCAAACAGCCAGAACCTTCCCCTGCATCCCCTGTCAACCTCCAATTCTCGACATTTTTCCAATACCGCCCTGCATCCCCGCATCCCCAAAATAGTGATGCTCCGGCTTGCCCCCAATGGCTGCGGCCATCACCTGCTGAAGCTCCTGCGCAGTGGCTCCGCTGCGCACCAGCTCCCGCAGAGAAACCCCAGCGTCGTGGTAGAGGCACAGCTTTAAAAATCCCTCGCCAGTGAGGCGAATCCGGTTGCAGGCCCCGCAGAAATGCCCGGTGAGTGCATCGATGTAACCGATTCGCCCCAGCAAAGAGCCGCTCTGCTCGTACCGTGCAGGCCCAGAGCCCCGCCGCTCGGTGACCGGGTGCAGATCGGGATACCGCTCCCGCAGGATGCTCCGCACCCTTTCGCCGGGGACAGGCCGAAAGTGCCTCCCTGCGGCCGTGGGCATCAGTTCAATAAAGCGGACATCTACCGGCAACGTTTCCGCCAAGGCTGCAATCCGGGGCAGTTCCCCGTCATTCATCCCCTGTAGCGGCACACAGTTTAGTTTGACCCGCAGATTGGCCTCCACCGCCTTGTGGATGGAGGACAGGACAGTATCCAGAGCATCGGTCCCCGTCAGTTCCCGGTAAGTTTGAGGGTTGAGGGTATCCAGGCTGATGTTGATCCCGTCAAGGCCCATGGCGGCCAAGTCCCCGAGGCAGGGCTCCAGCAGAACCCCGTTGGTGGTGACGGCCACCGACTCTGCGCCGGGCAGTCGCTTTAATTGCTTCAGGAAATCCAAAAAACCACGGCGCACCAAAGGCTCCCCTCCGGTGACCCGGAACTTGCGGATACCCAAACCTGTGGCCGCGGCACAAATCTGAAGGATTTCTTCATACCGCAGGATGTTGTGGTGACAGACGGATGGCAGGTCATCGGGCATGCAGTATTTGCAGCGCAGGTTGCAGCGGTCGGTGATGGAAATCCGCATATAGTCAATGATGCGCCCCTGTGCGTCGGTCATTTCAGATTCTCCTCGCTGCGGTAGGTACCGCTTTTACCGCCGGTCTTTTCAAGCAGGCGGATGTTTCCGATGCACATTCCCTTATCCAGTGCTTTGCACATATCGTAGATGGTGAACAGTGCCACCGAAGCTCCCGTCAGGGCCTCCATCTCCACCCCGGTGATCCCGGTGGTTTTCACCGTGCAGGTTGCCACAATCTCCTGTGAAGCTTCCTGTAAAGTAAAGTCCACCGACACCTTTTCGATCAGGATGGTGTGGCAGAGAGGGATAAGGGACGGAGTTTGCTTGACCGCCATGATTCCTGCGATGCGGGCCACCCCCAGCACATCCCCTTTGCCGATGGTTCCGGCCCGTACCGCTTCAAAGCACTCCCCGGACATGCGAATACTCCCGGCGGCAACGGCCTGCCGCCGGGTAACCTGTTTGCCGCCCACATCCACAAGGACGGCGTTTCCGGCTTGATCAAAATGTGTCAGCTTGGACATGGCTATATTCCTTTCCCGAAGCCGCAGTTCGGATAGGTGCAGGGCTCGCAGCCAAGACAGAGCCCGCCGTGGCCCAAAGCCGCCAACTCCTCAGCCGACACCCGCAGGCCGCTGAGCAGGCGGGGCAGCATCAAATCAAAGATGGTGCGTTTGGCGTACATCACGCAGCCCGGCAAGCCCACCACCGGGATGCTCTCCCGCAGGTAGGACAGGAGGAACATGGCTCCCGGCAGCACCGGAGCACCATAGCTTATAACCTCAGCACCGGTGTTCTTGATAGCCAGCGGAGTGCGGTCGTCGGGGTCTACGCTCATACCCCCGGTACATAGAATCATCTCGGCACCGGCATCGGCCATTTCCAGAATGGTGGAGGTGATCTCCTTAGAAGCATCGGGGAGCACCTTGTGCCAAAGGGCTTCAGCGCCGTATTCCGCCAGCTTTTCCCGGAGCACCGGGGTGAAGGTGTCCTTGATCCGCCCGTGATACACTTCACTGCCCGTAGTGACAATCCCCACCTTGAGGGGGCGGAGAGGGGAACCTGCGCCGATTTGTTTGGCTTCCTCCATCTTTTCAGCGGAAATCACCAGAGGAATCACCCGGGTTCCGGCCAGCTTGTCCCCTGCCTTGACGGGAAAATGACTGTGCCGGGTGGCGATCATCATTTCACCCAGAGCGTTAATTTCCTTGAGGCGGCGGGTGTCCACCGTCAGCAGACCGTCCTGCTCGGCAATGACCTCGATTTTCCCCTCCTTGATTTCGGATGGGGACATATGGGGTCCAACGCAAATTTTATATAAAATCAGAGCGGCATCATTTTCGTGGAGCATCCCCTCTTTGGATTCCCACACGTAGAGGTGCTCTTTGCCCATGGAGAGCAGCAGGGGAATATCTTCTTCCCGGACGATGTGCCCCTTGCGAAAGGCCGCATCCTTGGTAACATCTTTAATAATTTGGGTGATGTCGTGGCACAGGATATGGCCGACGGCATCCTCTGTTCGGATCAGTTTCATTTGCAGGCATCCTTTCTGATGGCTGGTTCGCCGGAGCGGAGAAGTAAGATGTTGTCAGGGTCTACGCGCAGAAAGTCCGGCACGTTGCCGCCATAGCTCTCTTTGGAAACCTTCCACCAAACGGGAGCAGCTTCCGGCCCCGGTGAAAAGAGCATATTCCATTCAAAGGGGCTTTCCAGCCTTTCCCGCAGCTGGACGGGGAAGGCGTTTTCTCTCTCTCCGGCTGGGGCAGGCGCAAAGTCGTGGGCCCGCACGCCGATGCAGTCAATGTCATGGTCCACCGGCTGGGAGGTGGTCAATTCAAGCCCCCAGTCTTTGGCCAGAACGCGGTGCTTGCCCAGAGGCCTTGCGGCGGAAAAGTTCTTGCAGCCCGTCAGCCTTGCCACCGACAGCAGCCCCGGATGGCGGAACAGGTCCCGGGTTTTTCCGCTGGCAATGCAGCGCCCGTCCTCCATCACCATCAGCTGCTGGCAGAGCTGATACACCTCGTCCCGGCTGTGGGTGACGATGATCACATCGCCGCAGTACTCCTCCAGCATATCTTTCAGCTCCAGCTGCAGCTGCTCCTTCAGGTAAAAATCCAGCGCGGAAAAGGGCTCGTCCAATAAGAGAGCATTGGGTTCGTAGGCCAGAATCCGCGCCAGCGCCACCCGCTGCTGCTGCCCCCCCGAAAGCTGCCCGGGGAAGCGCCCGCCCAAGCCCTCCAGCCGGAAACGGCGCAACATCTCCCCCACCGTTTGCTGCCGCTGAGTTTTAGGAATCTTCCCCAGAGCGCAGGCGATGTTTTCTTCCACGCTCATGTGGGGGAACAGGGCGTAGTTCTGGAACAGGTAGCCAATCTTTCGCTCCTGCGGTTTCAAGTTGATCCCCCGGGCGGAATCGTAGAGCACCTGCTCCCCTACGGTAATCTTCCCGCTATCTGGGGTTTCGATTCCCGCGATGCACTTGAGGGTCATGCTTTTGCCGCATCCTGAAGCACCTAAAATCCCCAGAGTCTCCCCCTGAGAAGAAAACTCCATGTCCAGCGCAAAGCCCTTCCACTTGCGTTTTGCCACTACATGCAGGCTCATTTTTTCGCCTCCCGCAGGGCATAGCCTCGCTCCCGTGCCGTAAACCAGTTCATGCCGATCACTACCAGAAACGAGATCATCAGGATGATCCAAACGTATTCGGCGGCGCTTTCCATATCCCCTGCCGCCACCGCCGAGTAAATAGCCAGAGGCAGGGTTCGAGTTTTACCGGCAATATTGCCTGCAATCATAGCGGTGGCACCAAATTCGCCCAACCCCCGGGCAAAGGCCAAAACCCCGCCGGAAGCCACTCCCGGCAAGGCCAAGGGCATCACCACCCGCCAGAAGATCCTGCCCTCGGACATCCCCAGAGTCCGGGCGGCATACACAAGATTTTGGTCCACCTGCTCAAAGGCTCCCCGGGCGGAGCGGTACATAAGGGGAAAGGAGATGACCACGGCGGCCAAAACCGTCGCCCCCCAGGAAAATGCAATTTTGACGCTGAAGTACTCGATAAAAAATCGGCCCACCGGACGCTTGACCCCAAAAATATACAGCAGAAAGAAGCCTGCTACCGTGGGGGGAAGAACCAGCGGCAAAGTCAGGATGCCGTCCAGAATCATCTTGATTTTTTCCCGGGAGATATCCGCGACCAGCTTGGCGGCAAGGATGCCAAGGAAAAAGGTGATGGCAATGGAAAGAGAAGCAGTCTTCATGGAGATGAGAATGGGTGAAT
>CALCSA010000201.1 GCA_937894185.1 uncultured Clostridia bacterium
TTCCCTGAAGAATGTCACCCTCACCCTGACCAAAATCGGTTCCTCCAAGGTGCTGTTTCAGGAGCTGGGGGAAATGCTCTTTACCCACTTTGGCGTGTCGGGACCGCTGGTTCTGTCCGCTTCCGCCCATATGGACCGGGACCCCTGCACCTACGCCCTCCACATCGACCTAAAGCCCGCTCTTTCCCACCAAAAGCTGGACGAGCGAATCCTCCGGGATTTTTCCGAGGCTCTCAACCGGGATTTTTCCAACGCCCTGTCGGGGTTGCTGCCCAAAAAGCTCATTGGCCCGGTGGTGGCTCTTTCCGGCATTCCGCCCCAGACCAAGGTGCATCAGATCACCCGGGAACAGCGGGAAAAGCTGGTGGAACTGCTTAAAGACCTGTGCCTTCACGTCCGGGCACTGCGCCCCATTGAGGAGGCGGTGGTCACCCGGGGAGGGGTGGAGCTCAGGCAGGTGAACCCTTCCACCATGGAGTCCAAGCTGCTGTCGGGGCTTTCCTTTGCGGGAGAGGTGCTGGACTTGGACGCCTATACCGGCGGCTTTAATTTGCAGATCGCCTTTTCCACCGGCTTTTTGGCGGGGATGAAGGCGTGAGGGAACCCTTACAAGGAGGCGCTATGATTTCCATAGCCATTGACGGGCCTTCCGGAGCCGGAAAAAGCAGCATTGCCCGCAGGGTAGCCGCCCGGCTGGGCTATCTTTATGTGGACACCGGCGCTCTGTATCGGGCCATTGCGCTGTTTGCCCACCGCAGCGGCATCGCCGACACCGACGAAGGAGCACTGGCTCCCCGTCTGGGGGACATTCAGGTGGAGCTTGCCTATCAGGAGGGCAGGCAGCATGTCTTTCTGGGCGGAGAGGATGTGTCGGAAGAGATTCGCCGTCCGGAAATGTCCATGGCGGCCTCCCATGTTTCCGCCCAACCCGCCGTCCGGGCCTTTCTGCTGGATTTGCAGCGCCAGATGGCGAAACAATACAACGTCATCATGGATGGCCGGGACATCGGCACAGTGGTGCTGCCAGAGGCCGACATCAAAATTTACCTCACCGCCTCGGCGGAGGACCGGGCTCTGCGCCGCCATCAGGAATTTCTCAAACGGGGGGAGGACATCTCCTACCGTGAAGTTCTGGCCGACATCAACCGCCGGGATTACAATGACATCCACCGGGAGATTGCTCCCCTGTGCCGGGCCCGGGACGCCGTGCTGCTGGACACCACCGGAAACACCTTGGAGCAAAGCGTTGCTCTGGTGGAGCGAACCATTCGGGAGCAGTTGGGATTGTGATGAGGCGCATCCTCATCACCGGGCCTCCCGGCTCGGGAAAGACCACCCTTGCAGGGCAGCTGAGTCAGGTGCTGAATATTCCCGCTTATCATCTGGATGGCCTTTACTGGAATGCTGGATGGGCGCCCAAATCCATGGGGGAAAAGCAGGAGCTTCTCCGCTCTGTTCTGGCTCAGGACAGCTGGATCATTGACGGATATTACGCCGAAACCATGGAAATGCGCCTTCAGGCTGCCGATACCCTGATCCTGCTGGCACTGCCTCCGGCGGTGTGTGTAGCCCGGGTGATCCGGCGCAAGCTGCGCAGAGAAATACGGGACGATCTGCGCCCCGACTGCCCCGACAAGCTGGATCTTGAATTTTTACAGTTTACCTGGAGCTGGAGCCGCAAGCAGCTGCAGGAGCTTCTGGGGCTGTCCCGGCGGTATGCCGCCAGTGTTGACACTTTGGTGCTCCGACGCCCCAAGGATGCCGCGCACCTGATGGAAAAGGTCCGGCCATGGAAGGAAGATCGCTTTTGTTAAACTTGTATCCCTTTGGAAAATCAGTGACCTATCCTCTGGTGCGGGGGCTGTTTTCCATGCGTTACGAGGGGCTGGAAAACATCCCGGAACAGGGCGGGTTTATTCTGGCCTGCAACCACCGCTCCAACTTCGACCCCCTGTTTATCGCCCACAAGATGCCGCGGCAAATCCACTATCTGGCCAAAGATGAGCTGGTTCAGGCGGCGGTGATCGGCTCCCTCATCCGCAGCTTTGGCATCGTGCCCATCAAGCGGGGAACAAGAGATACCAGCGCCTTGGAAACCGCCGCCGCCATCATTCGGGAAGGCGGGGTGCTGGGCGTCTTTCCGGAAGGGCACCGCTCCCCCGACGGAACCCCTCTGCGTCCACGCTCGGGAGCTGCTTTAATTGCGGGGCAAACCGGGGCGGATGTGCTGCCCTGCGCTGTCTCCTACGGCCCCAAGCTGGGCTTTCGCACCGTGGTCACCGTGCGGTACGGCAAGCTGATTCCCCATGAGGAGCTGGGGCTGGACCTTGCCTCTCCCACCGCCCTTAAAGGAGCCACCCGAAGGATTATGGGGGACATTGTCGCCATGCTGGACTACAAAGGCCCCGCAGCCCTGCCCGAAGCCACATGAAGATTATCACAGCCAAGACGGCGGGCTTCTGCATGGGGGTGGCCCGGGCGGTGCGGCTGGTGGAGGAGGCGCTGGAGCGGGGCGAACGGCTCCACACTCTGGGACCCCTCATCCACAATTCCCAGATGACCGACTATCTGGCGGAAAAAGGGGTCATCTCCATCGAGGAAATCTCTCAGGCGCTGCCGGGATACCGGGTGGTGCTCCGCTCCCACGGGGTTCCCCAATCGGTTTATGATGAGCTGGATGCCCGGGACATTGCTTG
>CALCSA010000202.1 GCA_937894185.1 uncultured Clostridia bacterium
CTTACTCCCCGGCAAAAATCTCGATGGGATACAGCAATCTTGCGGCATTTTATCAACCTTCCCGCCTATCAAAATTGTCACACTCTGTTGACTTACGCCTCTTTGCCCGACGAGGTGGATACCTTTGCCCTGATGGAGGAAGCCTGGCGAGCAGGCAGGCGGGTGGCGGTTCCCTACTGTGTACCCGGCACCCGCCTGATGGAGTTTTACCTCATCCAAAGCCCTGAGGAGCTTGCTCCTTCCGCCTACGGCATTCTGGAACCGGACCCTGCCGTGTCCCAAAAGCTGACGGACTTTTCCGGCAGTGCCTGTGTGGTCCCCGGCCTTGCCTTTAACTGCATCGGCTACCGGTTGGGCTACGGAGGCGGATACTACGACCGGTTTCTGGCAGGCCCTTATGCCGGAAATCCCTCCATTGGGCTGTGTTACGGAGTTTGCATGGTTAAATATCTGCCCATTGGAACCTACGACCAACCCTGCGATTTTCTGGTTACCGAAACCGGGGCGAGAATCATCCGCAAAAAAACGATCTGCATTTAACCAACCCTTTCATCTTCTTTTACGCAAAAAGAAGAACCCCTTGTGGGGGTTCTTCCGGAATCTTTTCAACGTCGGTAATGTACAATTGGGCTTCTAGCAGCAGCAGCAGATGATGATGAGGATGAGGATGATAATCCAGCAGCAGTTTCCGCCAAAGCCGAATCCGCCGAAGCCGCCGCCGCAGCCGCCGCCGCAGCCGCCACCGCCGCAGCCGCCACCGCAGCCGCTGCCGCAACTGTCGTTACATCCACAACAATTTCTAAACATTCCAGTGTCACTCCTTTTCCTTAGGATGCTACATACTATGTGCCTGAGGAAAGCCTTGTGAAGTAGCGGCAATGGACAAAAGACAAAAGTCAACCTCTTTTTTTAAAAAGAAGCCCAAAATTCACCCAAAGGCATAGCCGGAAACGCAAAATATCGGCAGAAGCATTTTTTTGGAGGATCACCCAATATGGATAGCCGTCAAAACCCCAGGGATCGCCGACCCAATTCCCCAGAACCCAACCGTTATGGGCGCACCCCCGATTCCGGGCGGCAGAGGGCCCATCTTGCCCAGCAACCAAGGCGCGCTGCCGTTCCCGGACAGCCGGCGGCACAGCCTGTATCAGGGACCCTGCAGAGAAGACCCCGCAGTCAAAACCGCTGGTTTCGCGCCATTATTATGGTGATTGCCACGGTGATCGGCTGTATGTTTCTGGCGCTTTTCATTCTGCAGAGCGCTTACGACCTGTTTGGGCTCAACCAAAAGGATGAGATCATCGAGGTGACCATTCCCAAGGGAGCCAAAATTTCCGAAGTGGCCAAGATTCTCAAAAAAGATGGGGTGGTGGATCAGCCCCTCACCTTCCGGATTTATCTTGGCTTTAAGGATGTTAAAAACGAGAGCATTGTGGCGGGAGACTACGCCTTTAACTCCAACATGAGCTATAACGAACTGATTGCGGCGCTTTCCAGCGGCTACACCGAGCGGGAAGTGGTGCGTATCACCTTTATCGAAGGCGTCACCATGCTGGAAATCGCAACCGAGCTGGAAGAAGCCAAGGTCTGTAATGCCGAGGAATTCATGAACTATCTGGATCAGGCGGAGTATGCCTACGAGTTCTTTGGCGCCATCGAGGACAACCCCTTGCGGTTTCACAAGCTGGAAGGCTACATCTTCCCCGATACCTACGACTTTTTTGTAGGAGAAAACGTGGACAGTGTAGCCCGCAAGTTCTTGCGCAACTTCAATGATAAAATCACCCCCGACCTGAAAAACCGCATGCAGGACCTCAACCTTACCATTGATGAGGCCATCACACTGGCTTCCGTCATCCAGAAGGAAGCGGGAGAAAGCGACGACATGCGTCTGGTCAGCTCGGTGTTCCACAACCGGCTGGAGGATGAGGGAACCTATCCCAACCTTCAATCCGATGTCACCATCTTCTACGTGGAAGAAAACATCAAGCCTTTGCTCCAGATGTCCAATCAGCCCATGTACGATGCCTACAACACCTATGTGCGGGAGGGCTTGCCGGTGGGACCCATCTGCAACCCCGGTATGGACGCCATTATGGCTGCCCTGTATCCCGAAAAAACCTCCTTCTACTACTTTGTCACCGACAAAAACATGGACTTCTACTACGCTCAAACTGCCGACGCCCACTACCGAAACGTGACGGCGGCCCAGCAGGCAGGCGGGCAGGCCCATGGAATTGATACCCAATGACGGGGGAATGCTCTGCTCCCGAGCTGCTGGCCCCCGCAGGAGACGAGCAGTCCCTTGCGGCTGCCATAGCCTATGGGGCCGATGCGGTTTATCTGGGAGCCAAAGCCTTTGGCATGCGGGCCAAGGCCGCCAACTTTGATTCGGAAGGGCTGGAGCGGGCGGCCCGGCAATGTCACAAGGCGGGGGTCAAGCTTTACCTCACCTGCAACACCCTGCCCAGAGGCCGGGAGGTAGACGCTCTGCCCGCCTTTATCCGGGATGCCCGGGATGCCGGGGTGGATGCTCTCATCATCGCTGATTTAGGGGTGATGATGCTGGCCAAGCGAACGGCTCCCAATCTGCCGGTTCACATTTCCACCCAGTTTGGGGTGGTTAACAAGCAGACAGCCCGGGAGCTTTACAATCTGGGAGCCAGCCGGGTGGTGCTGGCCCGGGAACTTACCTTGGAGGAAATCGCGGAAATCCGGGCGGATACCCCCGCCGATTTGGGAATCGAAGCCTTTGTCCATGGAGCCATGTGCGTTTCGGTGTCGGGGCGTTGTATTCTGTCCAACTACATGGCGGACCGGGACGCTAACCGGGGAGAATGTGCCCAGCCCTGCCGCTGGACCTATGCCCTCACCGAGAGCAAGCGTCCGGGTCAGTACTTCCCCATTTACGAGGAGGATGGCTACAGCTATATCCTCAACTCCCGGGACATGCGGATGATCCAGCATCTGGACAAGCTGGCGGTAGCGGGGGTGGACAGCCTGAAAATTGAGGGGCGGGCCAAAACCGCCTACTATGTAGCCACCATCACCGGCGCCTACCGGAAAGCGCTGGATCTTCTGCAACAAGACCCGGAGCACTTCGTGTTGCCCGATGCTCTGCTGGAGGAGACGGAAAAGGTGAGCCATCGGCCCTACTCCACCGGATTTTATCTGGGGGACTACCCCGGGCAGGACACGGTTCGGGGAGGCTATCGCCGTCTCTGGGAGCTGGTGGCCACTGTGGACGGCTGGGAAGATGGAACGCTCCTCTGCACCGGGCGCAACCGCTTTCTGCCCGGGGAGACGTTGGAGCTTCTCTGCCCCGACGGCCCGGTTCCCTTTCCGGTGACGGAAATCCGAGATGAAGAGGGCAATCGATTGGAGGTGGCTTGCCACCCTATGATGAAGCTGCGCCTTCCCTGCGCCACCCCTTGTCCTCCCGGTTCTATGCTGCGGCGCAAAAACAACGAGATCGAGATATAAAATAGCAACAACCCGGTCTTTCTTGGAGAAGGCCGGGCTGTTTTTATATCACCCGTACCACTCACAAAAACTGACGGATTATTTGTATAAATAGCTGATATATTACTAATAGTATTTGAAAGCGGGAAAAAATTGGAGATAAAGCAATTTTTTACATTACAAAAACAAACAAACATTCAAAACAAATGTTTACACAGGGCGGTGGATATGATATACTAACTGCAAAGGACACGGTTGGTATACTTGATACGCAACGGCTCGCCCCTTATGAGGGGCAACCGCTTTTGGATGCGCAATGATACCTATCCGCTTTGCTCCCATGGTAGCATAAGCAGTAAAACACAACGGGGTGATGGAAGAATGGACTTGGGAGACAAGCTGGAGCTGTTGACGGAAGGGGCTAAATACGATGTGGCCTGCACCTCCAGCGGAGTGGACCGGGGCGGGCAAAAGGGCAAGCTGGGCAATGCGTTGGCTGGGGGAATCTGCCACAGCTTTGCAGCGGATGGCCGCTGCATCTCCCTTTTAAAGGTACTGCTTTCCAACAATTGCGTCTACAACTGCGCCTACTGTGTCAACCGCCGCACCGCCGATGTTCCGCGCACCACCTTTACACCCCAAGAGCTGGCGGAGCTCACCTACGGCTTTTATCGCCGCAACTACATTGAAGGACTGTTCCTTTCCAGCGGCGTGGTGAAAAGCCCTGACTACACCATGGAGCAGATGATCGAATGCCTGCGGCTGCTCCGTCAGGAATACGGCTTTCGCGGCTACATTCACGCCAAGGCCATACCCGGCAGCTCCCGGGAGCTGATCCACCAGTTGGGGCTGCTGGCCGACCGGCTCAGCGTAAATTTAGAGCTGCCCAGTGAGGATTCCCTCAACCGGCTGGCACCCGATAAGCCACGGGAAAACATCTTTCGGCCCATGGCGGCCATCGCCACCGGCATTGAGGAAAACCGCCACGAGCTGGTGCGGTATCAGCACACGCCCCGCTTTGCCCCCGCCGGTTCCAGTACCCAGATGGTGATTGGAGCCACCCCGGATACCGATTTCCA
>CALCSA010000203.1 GCA_937894185.1 uncultured Clostridia bacterium
CTCCGCCAGCACATCCAGAGCTATCAGCATTTTGGCATAGGAGATTCCCCGGTCGGCAATGCGGTAATAAAGCTCCTCCGCCCGGTAGCGAAACCCTGCCGCTCCCCGCAGATAGCGGTAGACAATGGCAATGTCGTCCCGGTTAGGCAAAAGCTCCCGGCTCGCGCACAGATCGTACTCTCCCCTGCTGTAGCAGGCATAGCGCTCCCCATCCCGGATTATCTCCTCCTGGGGAATGCCGCTGCGCCGCATATCCCGAACCACCACCGACACCTGGCTTTTTCCATTGTATTGGGACAGGTTCACCGAAGCTACCAAATCGACAATGTCTCCAGGTATGTAAGGAAAGGAGCGTTCGGTCATCCGAAAATAAATGGCGGTAAAGCTGGCTCCACCCCCCGAAAGGGAAATGCGCAGATGTTTTGCGTCTGCGGTGGGGTAAATCCCCACAATGGTCAACTCCCTCAATAAAAAAAGAGGAGGCTTGTTTCCGGCTCCGTATGGCTCCAACGCGGAAAGGGAGCCAATATTGTTTGCCGTCAGTTCCGATGGGGCTAACACCGCGCCAATTTCCAGAGACAGGTGGGGCATTTGAGGATGGTAACGCTTTGCATATTCCTCAAGTTGCTGCATAAAATCTTCCAGGTGTTCCCTTGGCAGGGACATTCCTGCCGCCAAAGGGTGCCCCCCATAGCGGTCAAGATGCTCCGAACAGGCCGCCACCGCCTCAATCATGGAAAAGCCGGGCAGGCTTCGGGCGCTGCCTCGGGCCACATCCCCCTCCAGGGAAAAGGCAATGACCGGCTTTCCGGTCTGCTCCAACAGCTTGGAGGCCACAATACCCAGCACGCCGCTGTGCCAGTCCTCCCCCGCCACCAGCAAAAGCCGGTTGTTTAACAGCTTTGAATCCTCCTCCAAAGTCCGGTAAATGCGGTTCAGCATATTCTCTTCTATTTGCTTGCGCTGGGTATTCTGCTGGTCAATCCCCTCGGCCAGATCCCGGGCGTAGC
>CALCSA010000204.1 GCA_937894185.1 uncultured Clostridia bacterium
AATGGCCTGTTCACAGCGGGGCGCAAATCGGCAGCCCGGCTTGGGATTGATGGGGAGGCCACCTCTCGCCTTTGAGGAGCTCAATGATCTTGTCCCGCATTTTAAGATTAAGGACAGGGATAATGGTGGGAATTTTGAGGCTGGAAGCAGGAGATACTTGTCACCTGTCTAAAAAGCTGGTAAAATATTGACAATACAAAAGGTAAGGAGACGACTCATGACGATTAAATCAGTCAAGCAGTTCTTTTTTGGGCTCAATGTGGCGGTTGTATTGGTGCTGCTGATTCTGCTGGGAAGTAACAGCTACTTTCTGGTACAGGAACAGGAGCAGGCCGTGGTGATCACCTTGGGCAACGCCAGTGTGGTGTCTACCCCCGGTATTCACTTCCGCATCCCCTTTGTCCAGCGGGTGGTTCCGGTTTCCATGGCGGTGAAGGGGCTGAACATCGGCTATGTGGACGATGACACCAGCGTCTATTCCGAATCTATGATGATTACCTCCGACTACAACTTTGTCAACGTGGATTTCTTTTTGGAGTACAAGGTGAGCAATCCCGAGCGCTACCTGTTTGCCTCCAACGATCCCGAAGGCATCTTTCGGAACATGGCACTTTCCTACATCCGGGACACCATCGGCCTCCACGGAGTGGATGAGGTGATCACCACTGGGAAAAACGAGATTCAGGCGGAAATCCGGGAGAAGCTGTCTACCCGTCTGGAGGAGGAGGATATCGGCCTGCAGCTGATCAACATCACCATTCAGGATTCCGAGCCCCCTACCGCTATTGTCAAGGATGCCTTTAAGAACGTGGAAACCGCCAAGCAAGGGAAGGAAACCCGGATCAATGAGGCTCGCAAATACGAGAGCGAGCAGCTTCCGGCGGCCCGGGCACAGGTGGACGCCACCCTCAAGGAGGCAGAAACCCATAAAGAGGTGCGGATTAACGAGGCCAAGGCACAGGTGTCGGTGTTTAACGCCATGTATGAGGAATACGCCAAGAACCCCCTGATGACCCGGCGGCGGATGTTCTACGAGACCATGGAAGATGTTTTGCCCGGCCTCAAGGTGATCATCGACAGCGGAACCGGGTCCACGAGCAAGATTTTGCCTTTGGAACCCTTCATGGATTAAGAAAGGGAGACAAGATATGTTTGATTTTAAAAAGTTTATGGGCAATCAAAAGCCCCAACCCGAAACCGTCCCCGACGGGGAGACCGCCGAGGCCGCCAAGCTGCTCCGGCAGGGGATTACCCGTCGCCTGATTGTTCTGGCCGTCCTCATTTTAGTGGGGCTGCTTCTTTCCCAGATCATCGTGGTCACCATGCCCAACGAGTACATAGCGATCAAGCAGTTTGGGGAAGTTAAGAGCATCAGCACCCAGCCGGGAGTTTCCTTCAAGCTCCCCTTTATCCAGACGGTTTCTTGGGTTCCCAAGGATGTCTGGCATTACGATATGGCTATTTCCGACGTCATCACGCAGGATAAAAAGACCATGGTGGCCGACAGCTTTGTTTTGTGGAGAGTCAACGACCCCATCCGATTTATCCGTCAGGCTTCCGGCTCTATCAGTCAGGCGGAATCCTTCATCGGCAACAACTCCTACAACTCCCTTAAAAACGTCATCAGCCGTTTGCCTCAAAGTGAGATTATCAGCGGGCGGGATACGCTGGCCGAGCAGATTTTCGCCAATCTGGGGGGTGCTCTGGACGAGTATGGGGTGGAGATGGTGGCCATCGAGACCAAGCATCTGGACTTGCCTGACGACAACAAGGAGGCGGTGTACGCCCGGATGATTTCCGAGCGGAACAACATTGCGGCCCAGTATCAGGCGGAGGGTGAAGAAGAATACCGGATGATCAAGAACGAGACGGATAAAAAGGTGAACATACTGGTTTCCAACGCCAACGCGCAGGCTGCCGAGATCATTGCCCAAGGGGAGCGCGAATACATGGAGATTTTGGCTCAGGCCTACAACGACCCGGAAAAAGCCGATTTCTATGCCTTTTCCCGGGCTTTGGACGCCGCCAAGGCTTCTCTGAAGGAAGGGGACACCACCCTGATTCTAGGCAAGGATTCGCCTTTGGCGCAGATTTTCTATACCAACTGATGCGTTGACATAACCGCGAAAAAGAGCGTGGACTGGGGGGGCTATCCCTCTTCCACGCTCTTTTTGCCGCCCAGTGGCGGTGCAATTTGCAGTTCCGGTTCGCCGGAGGCAAGGTAGAGCTCCTCACATTCCTGCTGGGCGGTAATGAGGAGATTCAGGGCGTCCTCCGACGCACGGAACAGCTTGAAGTACAGTTCCTTGTAGTTTGGCACTACATTTACCTCGTATAGATATATTTTAAATATATATTATATCTATAATTTACATTATAACACATAAAACCCCTAATATAAACACATAATGCGTTTAATTGGGGGTAATTGTATGGCTATCAAGAGCCTTTCTATTCGTATTGAAGAGGAAATGCTAAATAAACTGCATGTAGTGGCAAACTACGAAGGCCGCTCGGCCAACAGCCAGATTTTAATTCTGATCCGAGATTGCATTGAACATTACGAAAGCAGGCATGGCAGCATTGAGTTGAACGGTAAATAGAATGGAAAAGTATGAGCGCATTCGAGCACTGCGCGAAGATGCAGATTTAACACAGGAAAAGGTTGGGGCGGCGATTAACATTCCCCAGCGCACTTACGCTTACTATGAAAGCGGGCAACGGATGATTCCACCTTATGTGTTGTGCGCATTGACGGATTTTTACGGCGTTAGCCTAGACTATATCCTTGGGCGCACCAACAACAAAGCACCCTACAGAACATAAAAATCCTTCCGGCTGTCCCGGGAGGGATTTTCCTACCCCTCTGGCCGGGGCAACGCTCATGCTCCTGCCCCTCTGGCCGGGGCGGGCCCCTCCTTTTGCTCGTGCAAAAGGAGGCAAAACACGCCGGGGACACCCCGGTCCCCGTTACAAAGGGGTTTGACACCCCTTTGCAACCCCGCGTACCGTCTCTGCTATGCCAAAGCGCTTCTCTCTAACGGCATCCACCGAAGATTGAATGTTTTGACAACATCTATGCTTGGGTACGCAGGTGGGTAAGGTTGGGTTCCTCTATCTTCTTTTTACGCTGCCGGGCCGCAATGTCGCCTATGGCGACTGCGGCCACCCTGTGCAGGAACAGCAGCTTCTTTCGTTGCGTGCAGCAGGTAAAGCTGCCAAGGGGAGTCCAGAGGGGGCTTGCCCCCTTCTGGTCGTGGTGGGGATGGGGGTCAAGGGGGAAACCCGTTCGAAAGGTTTCCCCCTTGCGTGTCTTTGTATCCTTTCTGCTCGTGCAGAAAGGATGTGCCCGCGCGGCATCAGCGCAGAGAAGATGCTCCTTGCACACGAGGAAGCCCCCGCCATAGGGGCCCTACTCCTCGCCACGCTGGTAAAATGTATACTCCCGCTGCACCTCTCCCGAGGCCGCCGCCTCTCCTAAAAAGAGGGATACAATCTCCTGATTGGCCCGTTGCAGCCGGTTGGCGTCCCAGGAATTCAGGCCCAGAGGGTTATCCCCGGCAAGGCCTTTGAGGGCATCCCCCACCGGAACCACCCGGATGTTGACGCTGCCGGTGTTGTCCCGGTAGCTGACCCAGGTGGGGACAAACCGCACTTCTTCAATGACAGGGCGCTGCCCCTCCTGCTGAGAAAGCTCCACCTTGAGAATGATGCCAGTATCCCTTGGCTCATCCCGCTGGACGGCAATAAAATTCCCCAGGGAGCAGATGATAAAACCCTGCCGCGTCACTCCCTCCACATCGGTCAGTTCCCGTATCACCATGGGCTGGAGCACATGGGGGTGACTGGCCAGCACCAGATCCGCCCCCTGGTAGAGCATCAGATCCATCCACTCCAAAAAGACGTCCCGGGTATAGGTTTCATATTCGTTGCCCATATGGGGCATCGCCACAATCAAATCCGGCATTAAGGCTCTTGCCTTCTGAAAATCAGCCATCATCTTCTCAGTGGTGAG
>CALCSA010000205.1 GCA_937894185.1 uncultured Clostridia bacterium
CCAATGCCGTGGCCCAGCCGGTGGGTAAAGTAGGGGCCGTAGCCACCCTGCGCAATCACATCCCGAGCGGCCTGATCCAGATCGGAAAGGAGCACCCCCGGCCGGATGTTGGCGATGGCGGTCTCGTTGGCCAGCCGCACCAGCTCGTACACCTGCCGCTGTTTTTCCGAAACGGTTTTAAAGAACACTGTGCGGGTCATATCGCACCAGTACCGCCCAATGGGGGTGAAGATGTCGATGGTGACGCTGTCCCCCGGCTGGAGCAGGGTGCTGTCGGGACTGTGGTGCGGATCGGAGCCGTTGGCCCCAAAGCAGACCAGCTGAGTGCCCTCGCAGTCGGCGCCGTGTTGCAGGAACAGCCGGTTCACCTGAGCGGCCAGCTCGTTTTCCGCCACGCTCTCACGGAGCATCCCGATCACCGAGGCCATGACCTTGTCGTTGATGCGGGAGTTTGCCTGCAGCTTTTCCTGCTCCACCTCATCCTTCTGCTTGCGGGCAAGATCCACCGGGTCGGAGCCGGGAACAGGGACAATGTCCCGGCGCAGTTCCATCAGCCCCATGAGGAACTTGCTGTACCAGAATTTGTCGATGCCCAGCCTGCCGGGCTTTGCCACCTGAGCAAGGCCGAAAACAGGATTGTCTCCATCTCCATGGCAGACCAGAGGCAGGTCCGGCGTGCCCTGCAGCCCAAAGATGGCGTTGGCAAAGAGAACCGCCTTACCCCAACGGTCCAGATACAGTGCCAGCATCCGCTCGTGAGGCTCCACCCAATAGCCGGTGAGGTAATAGACCGAAGCCGGAGAGGTGATGACGATCTGCTCCGACTCCGCCTGCTTCATGTATTCCACCACACGCTCCAGCCGCTGTCTATTCATACATCCATCTCCTTGATCTCGACCGCCCTGTTATTTTGCCAGCACACAGATCAGCCGGCAGGGCTTGTCTGTGCGGTTTTCGCACCAGTGATGCTCCCCTCTGGAAATCAGAGTGGCCTCTCCCTGACGGCAGATTCCTTGAAAGCCGCCGCTTTCGGTATATACTTCTCCTTCCGCAAAGAAGGAGTACTCGTCCTGTTCATGAGCACCCGTGCCGCTTGTAGGAACCCGCTTGCCCGGCAACAGGGTGATGTAGCTTATTTTGATATCGCTGTAGGTCCCGGTGAGGTGGAACAGCTGCTGCATCTCGTACAAAGGCAGCCCAGTCACCGGAATTTGATCCAACGTCACTTTTTCCATAAAATCATACCTCCTGCCCTATTGGGCCCGGCCCCGCATTCTGGGGTCCAGATAATCCCGCAGGCCGTCGCCGATAAAGTTGGCGCCAATGGCCACGCTAAAGATCGCCAGCCCGGGAAAGGTGGAAATCCACCAGTAGTTAAAGGTGAGAACGCCGTCGCTGACCATGGCGCCCCACTCCGCCATGGGAGGCTGCACCCCCAGCCCCAAAAAGGAAAGCCCCGAGAACATCAAAATGGCGTTGCCCAAATCCAGAGTGGCCATGACAGCCATGGAGCCTATGCTGTTGGGGAGAATTTCCCGGTACAGAATCCGCAGGTGGGATGCCCCCAAAATGCGGCTGGCGGTGACATAGTCGTTTTCCTTGACGGAAATGACGATGCTTCGGGTCAGACGGGCGTAGTTGGGCCACCAGATGATGGCCATGGCAAAGATGGAGTTGCTGATGTTGGGCCCCAAAGCCGCCGCAATCACCATGGCGAGAATCAGGGGAGGGAAGGACTGCACCATCTCGCTAAAGCGCATCATGATATCGTCCACCACGCCGCCTACATAGCCGGAAATGCCTCCAAACAGAATGCCCACCGCAAAAGAGACCACAACGGTGATCACTCCGGCGGTGATGGAAATCCGGCTGCCGTACAGCACCCGGCTAAACACATCCCGGCCAAGGCTGTCGGTCCCAAACCAGTGCTGGGCACTGGGGGGCTGAAAGCGTCCTGCCATATTCTGATGGGTGATGGGGTGATAGGGAACCAGCACCGGAGCCAGAATCGCCACCAAAATCCAAACGACGCAGATAATCA
>CALCSA010000206.1 GCA_937894185.1 uncultured Clostridia bacterium
GGCGTTTCCCAACGCCAGAGCCGCTCCGCTCAGGGCGGCGATGAGAGCGTGGCTCTCGCTGGTGGGGATGCCAAAGCGCCAAGCCGCCACCGCAAAGAGGATGATGGACGCCATGGCGGCGGAAAGAGCGATGAGTGCCGCCCGCCTGTCCCCCCCAAAATCCACCAGAGAGCTCATGGTGTCGGTGACCGCGGCTCCCGCCACGCTGACGGCCAGCAGCCCCAGCAGGTTGCAGACTCCCGCCATCCACGCAGCCCGGCGGTAGTCCATGGCTCCTGTGGAAACGGCGCAGGCAATGGCGTTTGGGGCATCGGTCCACCCGTTGACAAACACCGCTCCCACAATCAGCACGAGAATCAAGCCCTCCAGCATTTACACAGCACCGCCCTTCCCGTATTGTTACATATATACGTAAGGAGCGGCGGCAGATATGCGGACAACGCGGGCAAGCAGGGAGATTGCGGCGGCTATCCCGCCTTTTTATCCGATTTGATATGGGGTTCGATCACCTTTTGATGAAGGAAGAAGCCTCCGGCGGCAATGGCGGTGATGCCAAGGAACAACAGCCCCGCCTTGAGCCACTCCCCATTGACCACGCTGTCCCCGGCCAGCACCGAGGTGAGCATGGCAGGCATCCGGGCCGCCATGGAAAGAAGGAGAAACCGCCCCAAGGCCATGGGGGTAAGGGCAAAGAGATAGGTCAGGGCATCCTTGGGGGTTCCGGGGATGAAGAAAAGGAGCAGCGTCAGCCGTTCCAGCCGCTTGGTGTCGGAAAGAAAGCGGTACTTTGCCATATCCTTCTCATCCACAAAGAAAAATAGCACCCGGTGGCCAAAGCGCTTGACCAAGGCAAAGACAGTGGCCGTGGCGATTATAGTTCCCAGCAGGCAGGTCAGCATTCCCCCCACCGGGCCAAAGAGTGCCCCCGCCACAATCTGAATGGGTCCGCCGGGGATAAAAGCGATGACGATTTGCAGGTACTGGATCAGAAGCAGCACCAGCCACCCCGCCACGCCAAGAGAGGCGATGCGGTCTTGGAACAGCTCCAGATTGCCGGGGGTTTGCAAGGCAAGTACCCAGCGGATTCCCCAGATGGTGACGGCCACCAGTCCCAGTCCGAACAGCGCCAACACCGCCATGCGAAAAAGCCTGCGCAGCTTGTCCCTCTTTGCTTGATTCATCTTTTGCCTCCGCCTGCCTGCAACTTGTTTCTTCCTCTATTTTATAGTACAATGGTTAGGATGTGCAATACATATTATTAATATTTCGTTAAGTTTCGGAGCCGATATGGAAAGTGATATCTTTCGGGCGGGGGTGGCTCCCGGGTCGCCTACCACCGACGTGGAAATTAAAATGCTGCTGTGCTATCTTCTCTCCCATCTGGAGGAGTCCATCAGCTTCACCCAGCTTCACGAGGCCTTGAGCGAGTACAATCTGGTCAACTACTTCGAGCTGGTGCAGGCACTGGACGATCTTTGCAGTTTGGGTCAGCTGTCCGTCTCCACCGAGAACAGCCTGGACCTCTACCGCATCACCCCTTTGGGAAAGGAGATCGGGGCCGAGTTTGAGCGGACCCTGCCCCTTGCCACACGGGAAAAGGCGCTGGAGGCCACCCGCCGGGTGATGGAGCGCCAGCGCAGACTCACCGAGGTCGACATCCGGGAGACCCCCTGCCGGGACGGCGGCTTTCTGTTGGAGCTTTCCATCCCCGACAAGGATGGAGAGCTGATCGGCCTGCGGGTTTTTGCCCCCACCCGCCGGGAGTGTGACCGGATGAGAAAGCGATTTCTCAATGCCCCTCTCACCATCTACAAAGGTGTGATGGCTCTTCTCACCGGAGATGAGCAGGTGCTGGGAACCATTTTTTCCGACGAGCGCAAGCTGTTCTGACAGGGTACCAGTAGGCGGTGCCGACGCCGCATCCATGGGGGGTGCTCCCTGTTGCCCGGTTACGGAAGGGTTAAGGCCTTTCTCTGGGGGATCAATATCCCCGCCTGTCCCGCGGCCATCTTCGCCGCGGGTCTTCTGTTCCGCCCTTCCATTGCATGCTCTGCGTCCAACTTCTGGATTTCGAAAGGATTATCTATGAACTTTCTTCCCCTGACCAAACAAGAGGCTGCCGCCCGCGGCTGGGATGAGCTGGATTTTATCTGCGTTACCGGAGACGCCTATGTAGATCACCCCTCTTTTGGCATTGCCATCATCTCCCGCCTGCTGGAAAGCATGGGCTTTCGGGTGGGGATTGTCTCCCAGCCCCAAAGTGACGCCGACTACACCCGTTTTGGAAAGCCCGGACTGGGATTCTTTGTCACTTCCGGCAACATTGATTCCATGGTGAGCCACTACACCGCCGCCAAGCGCAGGCGTTCCGACGACCCCTACACCGCCGGAAACAAGGCGGGCCGCCGCCCCGACCGGGCGGTGATGGTCTACAGCCGCCGTCTGCGGCAGCTTTTTCCCCACACTCCCGTCATGATCGGCGGGCTGGAGGCCAGCTTCCGGCGGTTTGCCCACTACGATTACTGGGAGGACGCCGTCCGCCCCTCCATTCTGGCGGACAGCGGGGCTCATCTCCTTTCCTTTGGGATGGGGGAGCGCCAAACCCGGGAAATCGCCACCCGTCTGGCAGCGGGAGAACCCATCGAGGCCCTGACCGATCTTAGAGGCACCTGCGTTCTGGTGAACGGAACCAACCTGCCCAAAAATGCCGTGACCTGCGCTTCCTTTCAGAAGGTGCGGGAGGATAAGACCGCCTTTGCCCGGGCTTTTCGGATGCAGTACGGCGAGCAGGACGCCGTCACCGGGCGGGCCGTCATCCAGCAGCATGGAGACAACCTCTATCTGGTACAGAATCCCCCT
>CALCSA010000207.1 GCA_937894185.1 uncultured Clostridia bacterium
GACCATCGCCGGCCTCACCCAGGGACGGGATCTAAAGGGGACGATTGTCTTTCTGGGCGGCCCCCTCCACTTTCTGATGGGGCTGCGGGAGCGCTTTGTGGACACCCTCCAGTTGGATGCGGAACACGCCATCTTCCCTCAGGACGGCGACTGCTTTGCCGCCATTGGCGCAGCTCTCTGCGCCTCGGACTATGACGCAGTTCTTTTTGACGATCAGCTGAAAAAGCTGGAGGAAAGTCGGAGCAGCATCACCAGTGTGGATACGGCCCCTCCACTCTTCGAGAGCCAAGCGGACTATGACGCCTTCTGCGCCCGGCACAACAGTCAGCATCCCCCTGTGATGGACATTGCCACCTATTCAGGTGACGCTTACCTGGGTATTGACGCCGGTTCTACCACCACCAAGCTGGCGCTCATCGCCCCCGACGGTGGCCTGCTCTACACCTACTACCACTCCAACCAGGGCAACCCGGTGTCCATCGTCAGGGAACAGCTGGAGAAAATCTACCAGCTCTGCGGTGACCGCATTGCCATCAAAGGCAGCGCAGTTACCGGTTACGGCGAGGATCTGATTAAAAATGCGTTCCGCTGTGACCTGGGTCTGGTGGAGACGGTGGCGCACTACAACGCCGCCGCTCACTTTAACCCCGAAGTAGATTTTATCATCGACATCGGCGGGCAGGATATGAAGTGCTTCAAGATCCGCAACGGTGCCGTGGACTCTATTATGCTTAACGAAGCCTGCTCCTCGGGCTGCGGCAGTTTTATTGAAACCTTTGCCCGTGCGCTGGGCTACGACATTGCTGATTTCGCTAAAATCGGTCTGTTTGTCAAAAGGCCGGTAAATTTAGGCAGCCGTTGTACGGTCTTTATGAACTCCTCCGTGAAGCAAGCTCAGAAGGATGGCGCCAGTGTCGAGGACATTTCTGCCGGACTGTCCATCTCCATCGTGAAAAATGCCATCTATAAGGTATTGCGGGTGGCTTCCGCCGACGATTTGGGTCAGCACATTGTGGTTCAGGGCGGTACCTTCCACAACGATGCGGTACTCCGTGCCTTTGAGCAGGAACTGCAACGGAACGTCATCCGTCCCACCATTGCCGGAATCATGGGGGCCTTCGGCGCAGCCCTGGCGGCCAAAAACCTCCAGTTGGAGCGCAGCACCCTCCTCACTGCCAAAGAACTGGCTGCTTTCCAGCATAGTGCCCGTCCTCTGACCTGCAACGGCTGCACCAACCATTGCAGCCTCACAGTTAACTCCTTTGACGGCGGCCGCCGCTTCATTTCCGGCAACCGGTGCTCCAAGCCGTTAGGCGGGAAAAAGCACCCTCTCCCCGACCTGATGAAGTACAAGTGTGACCGGCTCCGCGCTATGGAGGGCAAGGGAACAGGTACCGGAATCCGCGGAAAAATTGGCATCCCCTTCGGACTGAACCT
>CALCSA010000208.1 GCA_937894185.1 uncultured Clostridia bacterium
GGGTCTGGTGGCAGGCGAAGCTTGGATGCTCACCTTGAGGATGGCCAGCACCATACCGATTGCAACGCCGATGACACAGGCTACTCCCGCCATAAACAGCGTATTCTTCAGGCCCACCAGGTAGAACTTCCACCGGCTAGCCTCTAGAAAGGAAAAGTAAAAGGCGTCCCATATCCCATATAAGAACTTCATCATAGGTTCCCGCTCCAAGAGTCAATGATAAATCCGGCAAGGCTTCTATCCGCGGCCGTTGCGCCGCTGAACATCTGCACCGGATGCAAGGCCGATTCGCTCCCCGTTTTTCCACGGGGTTCACATTCTGTGAATAGACAGGAAACAAGGGCAGGTGGCTTTCCCCTGCCCTGTGTTGCGTTATTTAGTCGTTGGTCACGGTGTGATTGACGGTAAATTCGTCGATCTTGCCGCTGTCAATCAGGTTCTGCAGCTCCTTGTTGATGGCCTCCAGCAGTGCGGTGTTGCCCTTTTGCACGGCAATGGCGTACTCGTCAATCATCAGTTCCTGCTCCAGAATCTTCAACTCGCTGTTCTGGGCGATAAACTCCTGAGCCGGCAGAATATCCATGACAATGGCGTCGATTCTGCCACTCAGCAGGTCGGTTACCCCTTCGAAGTACTTTTTGTACCGCTCGACCGTGGTATCCGGGTAGCTGTCGGTCAGCTCGTAGTCGGCGACGGTTCCCATCTGAACGCCAACGCTTTTGCCGGCCAAATCGTCGGGGCCGTTGATGTCGGCGTTATCGCTTTTCACCACGATGATCTGCTTGGAGGTGGCGTAGGGAACGGTGAAGTCAACCTGCTTGGAACGTTCGGAGTCCACGGTCATGCCGGCAGCGCCAAAATCGATGCGGCCCGACTGCACCTCGGGGATGATGGCGTCAAAATCCATCTCCTGAATTTCCAGCTCCAGATCCAGCGCATCGGCAATGGCTTGGGCGATGTCGGGGTCAACGCCCACTACGTTTCCGGAATCATCGTAGTACTCGTAGGGAGCAAAGCCGGCTTCGGTTCCCATAATCAGCGTGGTTTTGCCAGCCAGACCGCCTTCTTCGGCGGGAGAGGCTTCTCCTCCGGCAGATTCTGCCTGGGAGGTAGGCTGTGTGGTGGCATCCTGCGAAGGGGCTTCTTTTTTGCCGCAGCCGGCCAGAGCCAGCAGGGCTACCAGCATGAGTGCAAGTAAAACGTTTAATTTCTTCATCATACAATCTCCTCTGATCGGATTCGCATAGGTCCAAGATTTCATGTAATTTTATACTGTTGGGTTGCAGTATTCCTTATTATACACATCCCACAGAATTTTGCAAGGGTAAACTTAGTATATTCTTGCGTGATGTGCGAATTTTTATGCAACATTGCAAAAGTGAGGAAAGCCTTGTCTCCAGCTTTGGTGAACTTTTTTCCTTCCTTGCGGTAAAAAAGGAACAGGGTCGGCACCATCTGCCGACCCTGTTCCCGGTTTAGCTATAGGCTGACGTTGAGATACTTCTGTTTTGCTTCGTTGATCTTGGTTATTTCCGCCGCTTCGGTCTGATACCAGCCCCGCTTCTGCATTTCGGTGAACACGTCGTGCTGAATCTGATGCTCTTCGTTGAGAATGTTCATCATATCGGTCTTTAGGCTGGGGCAGGCGCACTCGTTAGCATAGTTGTTGTAAACGCCGGTGATGTTTTTCTGGCTGGAGAGGACATCGGTCATCATATCCTTATCAGCAAATCCTTGGTTAGCCATTCTCTCTACTCCCTCCTAGCTCAGATGACCCATCAGGGTATTAAAGTGATTCTGGTGCTTGCAGGCAATATCCTCGCACTTTTGCTTGAGCACCATATCCTGGGTATTTTGCGCGTACATCTTGTACTTTTTAATCAGGTTTTCTTCCACTCCCAGCTGGTCTTTGATCGCGGAAAGCTCTTTGGTCGTTAAATTGGGCATGGTTAGATCCTCCTTTTCAGAGAATTGTGCCGCAGCCGATGCAAAAACACGGCCAAAATACAAGGCCAGTTTTTTTGCGATTCTTCCGCGGCACAAATTTAGTTTGCCCGCCTGCCATTTGAATAACAGCAATTTTTATTTATAAAATTTGTTAATTTGTCATTATATGTAGAAAAAAATCCCCCGCGCGGGAGGATTTTTCGGTGCGACCAAGCATATAAGCCGGGTTCTGTATTGGGAAACGATCTATCTGCGCCCTGCGTCGCCGCGGGACGTCAAGCCACCTTTCGAAGGCCCGGCGGGCCGCCGCATTGCCTCCTGTCGGTGTTGCTCCGGATAGGGTTTACACAGCGATACAGTCTCCTGCACCCTGGTGAGCTCTTACCTCGCCTTTTCACCCTTACTCTTTATAAAAAAGAGCGGTAATTTTCTGTTGCACTAGCCCTAAGGTCGCCCTCGGCTGCCATTAACAGCTATCCTGCCCTGCGGAGCCCGGACTTTCCTCCAAAGGTTTTAGCCTTCGGCCGCTTCCTTGCTTGCTCGCCTGTTTAGTATACCCCATCCAGTACGGTTTGACAAGAGTCTGGCCGGTGGAACATCCCGCCAATTTTGGCCTGGAAAGGCAGCGCAAAAAACTTTGCCGCCGGCAGTTCCTCCGCAGGTGCCGCAGCCTTGTTGGGTGCAGAGGGCATCGGCCTTTTCAGTTGATAATGCCGCCAAAAAGTGGTATAATATTCGCTATATAGTCATCTTTCTCCATGGCAGCACCCGCAGCATGGCAAAGCGGGTTTTTTAAAGTGAAATTTTCTATCTTCCCATGTTGCGTTGGGGATAAAAGTTCCATGACACATCAAACCTGGGGATTTCCCAAGTCTTAGGAGGATCAATCCATGAAAGGCAAGTTCTACATTACTACGCCCATCTACTATCCATCCGACAAGCTTCATATCGGCCACAGCTACACCACGGTGGTCTGCGACGCTGTAGCCCGGTATAAGCGAATGCAGGGGTTTGATGTGTTTTACCTCACCGGTACCGACGAGCACGGCCAGAAAATCGAATCCAAGGCCAAGGAGGCCGGTGTTTCCCCCAAAGAATACGTGGACCATATTGTGGAAAGCATCAAGGAACTCTGGGAGCTGATGGGGATTTCCTACGACCGCTTTATTCGCACCACCGATGATTACCACGTAGCCAGTGTGCAGAAGATTTTCAAGGCTCTTTACGACAAAGGGGAAATCTACAAAGGACACTATCAGGGCCACTACTGCAAGCCCTGCGAGAGCTTTTGGACCGACAGCCAGCTGGCAGACGGCAACTGCCCCGACTGCGGCCGCCCGGTGGAGCAGGCCAAGGAGGAAGCCTACTTCTTCCGGCTGAGCAACTACACCGACCGGATTTTGCAGCTTTATCGGGATCATCCCGATTTCCTGCAGCCTCAAAGCCGGGTGAACGAGATGGTCAACAACTTCTTAAAGCCGGGGCTGGAGGACCTTTGTGTTTCCCGCACCAGCTTCAGCTGGGGAGTGCCCGTCACCTTTGACCCCGGCCATGTGGTCTATGTCTGGGTGGACGCTCTTTCCAACTACATCACCGCTTTGGGATACGGAAACGACCGCTTCCACGACTTTGACAAGTACTGGCCCGCCGATGTCCATATGATGGCCAAGGAGATCATCCGCTTCCACTCCATCATCTGGCCCGCCCTGCTGATGGCTCTGGACCTTCCCCTGCCCAAAAAGGTATACGGCCACGGCTGGCTCCTCTTTGACGGGGACAAGATGAGCAAATCCAAGGGCAACGTGGTGGACCCCATCGTTCTCTGCAAGCGCTACGGGGTGGACGCCCTGCGGTACTTCCTCCTCCGGGAGGTTCCCTTTGGACAGGACGGCTCCTTTACCAACGAGGCCCTTATCTCCCGCATCAACTCCGATCTGGCAAACGATCTGGGGAATCTGGTGTCCCGGTCGGTGGCCATGGCGGAAAAGTACTTTCCAAAGGGCTTGCCGGCAGACCGTTTGCTTCAGCCGGTGGACGACAGTCTGATTTCCATGGCGACAGCCCTTCGCCCCTTTGTGGAGGAGCAGTGTGACAACCTGCAGATTCCCACCGCCATCGGGGAAATCTTTAAGTTTATTTCCCGCACCAACAAGTATATCGACGAGACAGCCCCTTGGGTACTGGCCAAAAACGAGGCGGACCGCCCCCGGCTGGCTACCGTACTCTACAACCTGCTGGAAAGTATTCGAATTGCCGCCGTCCTGCTCACTCCCTTTATGCCCCACACCTCCCCTAAGATTTTCGCCCAGATCGGGGCCGGGGAGGACGCCACTACTTGGGAAAGCGCCGGAACCTTTGGGCTGCTGTCCCCTACCGCCAAGGTAGAGAAGGGTGAGGCCCTCTTTCCCCGGATTGATGTAGAGAAAGAGCTGGCCGAGTTGGAGACCCTTTCTGCCAAGCCCTCCAAGGTGGAGGCGCCTGTTCCTGCTAAGAAGGAGGACAAAAAGCCGGAGGGGGTAGCTTCCCTCATCGACATCGGCGACTTTGCCAAGGTAGAGCTGCGGGTGGCCAAGGTGGCAGCCTGTGAGCCGGTGGAAAAATCCGATAAGCTGCTAAAGCTCCAGCTGGAGGACGGCACCGGAACCCGTCAGGTGGTCAGCGGAATCCGCCAGTGGTACACTCCCGAGGACCTGATCGGCAAAAAGCTGGTGCTGGTGGCCAACCTCAAACCGGCCAAGCTCCGGGGGGTGGAAAGTCAGGGGATGATTTTGGCGGCCGATCACGGGGACACCGCCCGGGTTATCTTTGTGGACAGCGATCTGCCCACCGGTTCCAAGATACGGTAATTTCCAAGCGGGCATCCGGTATCCAGCGGTGGCCCGCTTGCTTTATAACCAAGAAGCATTCCACCGGAATTTATATCATCCCTATCTACAGAGCATTGCTGCATTTCAAAGGAGTTTTGCAGTATGAGGACATTTAAGAAAGTCATTACCTTTATGTTCAGCCGCTTGTTTATGGTGGCCCTGATGCTGGTCGCTCAGGTCGGCCTTTTGCTGGTACTGATCTTTGCATTCAGTCAGGTGGGATTTTACGCCTACCTCTTTCTCAATCTGATCAGCTTGCTAGTGGTGCTGGCCATCGTCTCCAACAATGAGAATCCGTCCTACAAAATCACTTGGATTATCTTGATTCTAAGCTTTCCCATTATCGGTGGAGTCTTCTACCTCTTACTGGGCAACAAGCGCCTTTCCGAATCTTTATTGGCGCAGGCCAATCAGGCCATTGAGGAAACCAAGGAGCATATGCCCGCCAATCATCTCTGCGATCGAGCTCTGATGCAGGCATCTCCCTCACTGGGGCTTCAGGGCCGCTACATCTACAACATGAGCGGCAACCCCTTGTGGGAGGACATGGACTCCACCTTCTTCCCCTTGGGGGAGTTGATGTTCGAACGGATGATGCTGGAAATGGAGCAGGCGGAGCGGTTTATCTTTCTGGAGTTTTTCATTGTGCGGCCGGGGATGATGTGGGACCGCATCTTCGATCTACTCAAGCGCAAGGTGGCGCAGGGGGTAGAGGTCCGCTTTATGTACGACGACATCGGCACCATCCGCACTTTGCCAAAAGGGTATGACAACATCATCCGGGAGGCGGGTATCAAGCTTTGTGTGTTTAACCCTTTCCGGCCCCGGGTGAACATGATTCTCAACAACCGGGACCACCGCAAAGTCCTTGTGATTGACGGCAAAGCAGCCTTTTGCGGCGGTATTAACATTGCCGACGAGTACATTAACGCTGTGGACCGGTTCGGCCATTGGAAGGATACCGGCGTGATGATTCGTGGGCCTGCGGTGTGGGGCTTTACCTTTATGTTTTTGCAGCTTTGGCAGTTTTCTACCAGCGATGAGATTGATTTCAACGCCTACCGCACCCCCATCGACCCCTGCCCGCCCCCGCCCAAAGGCCTTGTGCAGGTGTTTGGCGACAGCCCTTTGGATCGGGTAAACGTGACCGAAACCGCCTACCGCAACATCATCTCCCGGTCGACCCAGTACGTATATATCACAACCCCCTATTTGGTGATTAACTACGAGATGGAAAGCGTCCTGTGCGCCGCGGCAGAAAGCGGCATCGATGTGCGGATTATGACTCCCTACCGCTACGATAAATGGTATGTCCACGTGTTGACCCGCTCCCACTATGCCCGGCTGATCCGCTCCGGGGTTCGGATTCTTGAGTACACGCCGGGATTCATTCACGGCAAGACCTTTGTATGCGATGACGAAATCTGCATGGTTGGCACCTGCAACATGGACTTCCGCAGCTTTTACCTCCACTTTGAATGTTCCGCCAGCTTTTATGGCAGCGATACGGTGATGGCCGTCAAAGAAGACTTTTTGGATTGCCAGCCGCGCTGCCACGAATACACCTTGGAAGAAGCGGAAAAGGTTCCCCTGCATATTCGTGTGCTGCGTGTGATGCTCAAGGTGTTTGCTCCTCTGATTTAGATGAAACCAAAAAAGGCCCCTGTCCGAAAGGCGGGGGCCTCTTTGCGTGCCGGGGCAATATCTTTTCGTATGTAGAGCATCGTTGCTCCGCTTATGCCGCGGGGGCACATCCTTTCTGCTCGTACAGAAAGGATGCAAAGATACGCAAGGGGAAAC
>CALCSA010000209.1 GCA_937894185.1 uncultured Clostridia bacterium
TCCATCACCGACATTTATAAGTACTCCCACAAGCCCGGCTCCACCTACATCCTCACCCCCTTGGGAGCCAAGTATATCCAAATGGCGGACCGGGTGATGGGCCGGCGCAGCCAGTACCTCTTCGAAACCATCAGTCCTCTTACCTTTAAAGCGGACACGGTGGAAATGGCTTGGATGCTTGCCAAAGGGGGCGGCAGTCTGAGCATCGCCCCCATGGCCATGGGAATGGCTACGGCTCCTGTCACGGTGGCGGGCACTCTGGCGGTGGAAACGGCCGAATGTCTGGCCAGCGCCTATCTGGTCCATGTGATGACGGGGGAATACCCTTCCTTTTCCATGTCCTGCCACTCTCTGGACCCCCGGAGCATGCTTTGTTCCTTTGGCTCCCCCAATCAGGCGCTCTTCGCGGTGGCCACCGCCCAGATTGCCCGCTTCTACGGCATTCCCGGGGACAGCAACTCCGGGCTTACTGACGGGATGCTTCCCGACTTTCAGGCAGGCTTTGAAAAGGCCCTTTCCGCTGTGATGGCGGGCTTTTCCGGAATGAAGAATATCGGCTGCCAGGGAATTGTGGGTGCCGATCAGGGCTTTTCCTTTGAGCAGCTGGTCATCGACAACGAGTGGCTGGATAGTTACAACTATCTGGTCAAAGGCTTTGAGGTCACCTCCGAAACCTTGGGGTTCGACACCATTCAATCGGTGGGAGTGGCTGGAAATTATCTGGGCGAAGAACATACGGTAGAGCATATGAGGGACAGCTACTGGGTCTCCCAGCTTTTTGGCCGGATGGATTGGAGCAATTGGGCGGCGGCCGGCTATCCCGATCTTTGCCAGCGGGCTTACGCTTATGTGGAAACGGCAACTCGGGGCTATCGGGAGATGGAGCCGGTTCCGGGTGCAGCGGTATGCGCCCGGCTGGACGCCATTGTAAACGAAGCCTATACAGAATTAAAGGCGGGAAAAGAGATATGAACATTCAAGTAGAGGCTACCCCCCAAAAGGCAGGGGCGGCAATAGGCGCGGAAATCTGCCGTCTGGTGGTACAAAAGCCGGATGCGGTCCTCTGTCTGGCCGCGGGGCACACATCTTTGGAAACCTTTGACTACCTTGTGCAGCAAAAGGACGAGGGCAGGTGCGATTTTTCCCGGGTAAGAATCGTCGAGCTGGATGAGTGGACCGGTATGGGAAAAGAGCAGCCGGAAAGCTGCACCGGCTTTTTGGAGCGGCATCTGTTCTCCCGGCTCAAGCTTGACCCCCGGCAGATTTTCCTGTTTGACGCCAAGGGGGATCTCAAGGAAGAATGCCTGCGCATGGAGCGTCTGGTGGAGGAGTTAGGGGGCATTGACTATCTGCTTCTCGGCATCGGAATCAACGGCCATCTGGGGCTCAACGAGCCGGGCTGCGATTTTGAGCAAGGGCCTCACACCACCGCTCTTTCGGAAACTACAAAAACGGTGGGACAAAAATATTTTTCCTCCCACGCCGATCTGCAGGGAGGCATCACCTTGGGTATCCGGGATATTATGGACTCCCGCAGGGTGGTGCTGGCGGCGACCGGCAGCCACAAAAGAGAGATTGTCCGGCGGCTGCTGTCCGAAGAAATCGGCCCCCATCTTCCCGCTACCGTGCTGCGCAGACACGGCAACGCAACCCTGTGCCTGGATGCCGCCGCGGCACAGGGCATACAAGACACCGGCCTGATTGCTTCCGGTTCGGAAGTGAAATAATAATGCGAATCTAAGGAGGTTTACCATGAAAAAGGCATTGAGTCTGCTGCTTGCCCTGATGATGACGGTGGCACTGGTGGCTTGCGGCAATGGCGCCAGCGCTGTATCGCAGCAGCCTGCACCCCAAGAAAAAAGTCCCCCGGCTCAAGATGGTTCCCCTCAGGCAGCCCCGTCGGAACAGACACTGGCCCAACAGTTGACGGTAGACCCAAATCAGGAGGTCACCATTACCGTTATGTCCATGCACCACACCGAGCAGCGCCGGTCCTTGATGGATCAGAATATCGCTCTGCTCAACGAAAAATACCCCAACATCCAAGTGGAACACAACCCTGTGGAAGACTACATCAACGCCATTAAAATGGGGTTCGATTCCGGAGACGCTCCCGACATCGTATACATAGACGACACCACCCAAAACATGCTGGAGCGGTACGATTACCTCATGGACATCACCGACATCGCCAAGGAGATGAAGTGGGCGGATGTTTCCAAGCCCGGCTCTCTGGAATACCAGAACGTTCGCCATCCCGGTGTGATTTACAGCGCCCCCTACATCAGCGGCCCCCGGGTGGTCTGGTACAACCAAGAGATTTTTAACAAGCTGAACCTGAGCGTCCCCACCACTCTGGACGAATTCGACGATGTGTTGGCCAAGGTCAAAGAGGCGGGATACACCCCCTTTGAGGCCAGCATCCGCACCACCCTGTGGCATATTGACGGATGCCTGTTTGGCATGGTTCCCTTTGAGGATATCAGCAAGTGGTACTATCTGGAGGACAGCACCGATACCTACAAGACCGGGCGGAAGGAAGCTCTGAAAAAAGTAGCCGAATGGGTGGAAAAAGGCTACTTCCGGGAAGGGATTACCTCCATTGACCACAACAACCTCAACGTCCTCTTCCCCCGGGGCGAGACAGTCTTTTATGTTTCCGGGGCATCGGCGGCAGGCCCTCTGGCTTCGGCCAACATGGACGTAGGGGCCTTCCCCTTCCCCAAAAAGAGCAAGGACTTCCCAACCACTTTGGTGGATGCTTCCGACAGCGGCTGGGCCATTCGGGCCGATCTGCCGGAGGAAAAGCTGGCGGCAGCCGTCGCCTTTATCGACTCCTTCTTTACGGAGCAGTCCGCCCGTCTATGGACCGAAGGCGGATTTGTCAGCCTGCTGACCTTTGATCAGTCGGATGCCAAGGTAACTCCCCAGCAGCTGGCTGCCATTCAGGCCTGCCAAGGCGCTCAGATGGGCTACTTTTTGGATAATGCCGCCCCGGGGCTGCTGGATGCCATGGAAATTCTCAACGCCCGCCTGCATCTGAAGGAAATTAACGGTGCCGAATACGATGAGCTGATTGACCAGCAATATGAAGAGCTAAAGGTCGAGGAGCTTTCCAAACGGTCCTAGGGGCGATGGTCCGGGGTGAAACCATCGCCCCGGACCCCATCGGCCATACCGGGCAAACCATGGACAGAAGGAGGTGGATCCAGGGATGAACAGAAGGCGATTGACCCGCGGAATATTGCAAAAACACATCGTCTGCTATCTGCTCCTTGCGCCCACCCTCCTGATGTTTGTGGTCTTTGTGTTGGTTCCGGCGGTGCAAACGGTGTATATCAGCTTGACCCAGTGGGAGGGAATCGGCCCTAAAACTTGGGTCGGACTGAGCAACTACAAAACCATGCTGCTGGGCAACGCCGTTTATTTAATTTCTTTGCGCAACACCGTGATCTGGACACTGGTCACCATGACGGTGCCTGTGGCAGTGGGATTGTTTCAGGCAAACCTGCTGGTTCGGGGCAACCTGCCCCACCGGCTGGCCAAGCTGTACCAGCTGATCTACTTTTTGCCTCAGGTGATCAGCACCGTAGTAGCCGCCATTGCCTGGAAGTTTATCTACGATCCGGTGATGGGGCCTCTCAACGATGTTCTGCGGGTGGTGGGGATGGAGCAGTATGCCAACATTGGCTGGCTGGGCAATCCCAAAACAGTTATGGCGGCATTGTGTGTGGTCAACATCTGGATTCACAGTGGGTTTTGCTGCGTGGTGTTTGCGGCGGCGATGCAGGGCATCAATAAAGAATTGTATGATGCTGCCATGGTGGATGGAGCCACCAGAAACGACCAGTTCCGATGCATTACCCTGCCCGGCATTCGGGAGAACATGACCACGGTATTGGTACTGACCATGATGTGGTCCTTTAAGGTGTTCGACATCATCTGGACCATGACCAAGGGCGGACCGGGGCAGCATTCCTATGTGTTTGCCATTTATGCGTATGTTCAGGGCTTTTCCTATAACCGTCTGGGGCTGTCGGCGGCCATTACGGTTTCTCTGACTTTGATTGCCATGATTTTTTCCAAGGCATTTACAACCATCCGCGAACGCGGCCGGTATTAGGGAGGACTGTAAGATGAAAGAGACGGCGGGTTTTAAAATCTACAAGCATATTTCTTCCCTTCTGCTGGTTGCCTTTACCCTGATTCCCTTTGGAATTTTGATGGTGACATCCCTGCGCTCTTCGGAAGATTTAGGGCGCAAGGGGCCTATCTCGCTGCCCGACACCATTGTCTGGAGTAACTACCCCAAGGCGTGGGACTTGGGCAACTTTTCCACCTACTTTAAAAACAGCATGATCTGTATGGCGGCCACCGTAACCTTTGTGCTGGTGTTGGCCCTGCTGGGAGCCTATGTCCTTAGCTTCCACGAGTTTTTGGGGAAGCAGATGCTGATTTCCATCATCATGCTGGGGGTCCTCATTCCCTTTACCCAGATTATGATTCCCTTGTTCCACACCCTAAAGGGGATGAATCTGCTCAACACCTTATGGGCTATCATTCTGCCCCAAACCGCTATGCAGATTCCCTTTTCCGTCTTTTTGATGCGGGGGTTCATGCGGGACCTGCCCAAGTCTGTAATAGAATCCGCCCGGCTGGACGGCGCCAACGAGGTGCAGACCCTGTTTTATATTGTCACCCCTCTGGTTCGTCCCGCTTTGGTGGCGTTGCTGATCTTCACGGCGGTGTCCAGCTGGAATAATTTTATGCTACCCACCGTCATGATACAAAAAGACGCCCTGCGCACCGTACCCGTTGGGCTAAACTACTTTAAGGATCAGCACTTTACCAATTTCCCCATGATGTGCGCCGCCGCCAATCTTATTATTGTGCCGATTCTGCTGGTCTATCTCACCTTCCAGCAGAAGATGATTCAGGGGATGACGGTAGGCTCTTTGAAAGGATAACCCTAAGAGCCGGTGGTCCTTCCTTTGGCAGCCAGCTTCAGATCTTGCTACAATCCACAACAGAATAAAAGATCCCGCCGAATCAACGGCGGGATCTTTTATCTCGCTATCATCTGTGCCGGTGGCGTCAAACATCCCGGTAGCTATGGAACGCTCCATAGGTAAGGCTCTGTCGTCCTTTGGATATTAACGCAAAAAAGTGGCCTCACTGGGCCACTGTAAGGAATCCAAAGCAAGAAAGGGCGGACGATGCCCCATTGGATAATTTTATCGCCGGCTGCTTCCTTTCTCCCTAAGCTGGGGCAAAAAGCTACCGGGGGAATTTTGGGGTTTGCGGGCCCACTTACAAATTCCCCTTTAGCCCTTGATTGCAGGCTTGTGCGGCGGCATTTGGTATGGTAAACTGTATGTATTACTTGGGCCCAAGCCGCTTTTCCGCATTTTGGATCAAGTTGAGGAGGCTGGACGACCAAAGAGGGTATTCTTCCCCCAGACTTTGGGTGGAAAGGGCCAGAAGCTCCGGCTTGGCCACCGGGTCATAGCCCGGCTGCGGAGTGCCTGCCGCAATGGCCTGAGCGTTGGCCTCACAAATCTGCATGGCGCCGTCGGCGTAGCGCAGGGCCACCGGCAGGGGAAGGCTGAACATGGCCTCCTGATTTTTGGCGTTGACGGCATAGACCAGCCGGAACATCCGGTAGACCGCCAGCATCAAAAAGGAAGAGACTTCCCCCACCAGAGATTTGCTTTCCGCCTTGCTGAGCAGGCTGTATAACACGTTGAGGGAGTTGGCGATCAGCTTTTTGCTGAGCATGGGCAGCAGGGGCATTCTGCTTTCGCCGCCCTCCGCGTCGGCCTCGGGGAGATCTTCCACCGTCAGGGTGGCGCCGTGGCGGTCGGGTGAACGCCCCAGCAGGTAATCGCAGGAAACACCATAGTAATCGGCGCAACGGATCAGAAAGTCCAGCCCGCACTCCCGGATTCCCTTTTCGTAATGGGAAAGCAGGGCCTGGGAGATGCCAAGGTCGGCGGCAACACTTTTTTGGCTGGTACCTTTTTCCTTACGCAGCAAGGTTAATATCCGCGGAAAGTCGTTATTCATCCATAATCCCCCCGACTGGCCTTTGTTACATATAGTATATTATAAGATACCAAAAACATTTTGTAAACAGCATAACGCAGCCAATGTGATTATTTTCGACGTATATTTCAGAAAGTGGGGTATTTTAATGCTTACCTACAAAATTCACCTGATTCGGACCGGCAGCACCTCTGCAAATCCTTGGAAGCGTTATGTGGGTCAGAGCGATATTCCTCTCTGTGACAAAGGGCGGGAAGCCTTGGAGCAGCTCCATCAGGAGTTTACCTATCCGCCGGTGCAGGCGGTGTACACAAGTCCTCTCAGCCGCTGTATCGAAACGGCGGATATTCTCTATCCCGACTATCAGCCCCTAGTGGTGGAGGGCCTCAAAGACATGAATCTGGGAGCCTTTGAAGGTAAATCCTTTGACGAGCTGCGGGGGGAGGAGGCCTTTTCCCGCTGGCTGGCCGATTCCTTTAAGAATACCCCTCCCGGCGGAGAAAAAACCGAGGACTTTACCGCCCGGGTGGTGGCGGCTCTGGACGGTATCCTTCGCCAGATGATGGAGCAGAAAACCCAATCGGCGGCCATTATCACCCACGGCGGCGTGGTCATGTCTTTAATGGCGGCTATCGCTTTGCCCCGGCTGCCCCTTCATCAGTGGGCGGCCAACAACGGCTGCGGATACACCCTGCTGACCAGTGCCCAGATGTGGATGCGGGACCGCAGCGCCGAGGTGTTTTCGTTTATTCCCGACCAGAGCATTGAGGACGATATGGGGATGTACGGCCTTTACTTCAACGAGTAAACCGCCGTTTGAACGCATCAAATTGTTCCCATACTATCAATATGAAGGGGTTGTCCCGATTAGAACCCCTTTGGGAGGATTGTGGCAATGTCAGGACTGGTTCACCTTTATGTAGGGGACGGAAAAGGCAAGACCACTGCTGCGGCAGGCCTTGCCATGCGGGCTTTGGGCTGCGGCAAGCAGGTGCTGTTCGGGCAGTTCCTTAAGGGGCGGCCCACCGGCGAAATTGCCCCTCTGACCCAATTGGGGGCCAAGGTTTTGCGGGCAAAGTCGGGGGAAAAGTTTATTTTTCAGCTAAGCCCGGAAGAAAAAGCCGAATCCATTCGCCTCCACACACAGGCGCTGGCGGAAATTGGGGAAGAAATACACTCCAGCCGGTTTGATCTGGTGATTCTGGACGAGGTGGTGGACGCCGTCAACAGTGGGGTGGTGCCTCTGGAACAGCTGACGGCGCTGCTGGATCACCGTCCCGACACTGTGGAAGTGGTGCTGACCGGGCGCAATCCCCCAAAGGAAATTGTAGAGCGCAGCGACTATTACACCGAGTTTGTCTGCCGCAAGCACCCCTATCAACAGGGAGTGCCCGCCCGGAAAGGCATCGAGTACTGATGTTCCGGTGATGTTGCAGGCGGCCCGGTTTTGCCGGATGCCGCTTATCTGCCAAAAGGAGACGCAATAGGGTATGTCGTTATTTTCTATGCTCAAAAGAAACGCCAAAATGGCTCTGAAGGGGCGTTGGGGCACTGCCATGGGAACCTTTCTGCTGGTGATGGGGGTGGGAATTCTATTGGCGGGGCTGGAACATTCGGCCCT
>CALCSA010000210.1 GCA_937894185.1 uncultured Clostridia bacterium
GGGAGGCGGAGCAGGGCTTTACCGATTACAAAACCCAGCTGCAGGAAATCGTGCAGAAGAACCCCGGCGAGCTTTTGGCCTACCGCTTGGTGGAGGAGACAGGGCCCGACCACGACAAACGCTTTGTGGTGGAGGTTTTGCTCAACTCCAACATCATCGGCAGGGGAGCGGGCCGCAGCAAAAAAGCCGCCGAACAGGCTGCCGCCAAAGAAGCGCTGGAGCTGATGGGCCGGTGAAGTCTCACGCCAATATCGCCATTTTTGTTCCCCATCAAGGTTGCCCCCACACCTGTACCTTTTGCGACCAGCGCACTATTTCCGGCCGGACGCAGCCCCCTTCCCCCGAGGATGTGAGCCGCATTCTGTGCCGGGCGTTGGAGCAGATGGGTTCAAGAGCCGGGCAGGGGGAAGTTGCCTTCTTCGGCGGGAGCTTTACCACCATCGATCCCGGATACCGCCGCGCGTTGCTGCAGGCGGTTCAGCCTTATAGGGATAACTTTGCGGGTATTCGCCTTTCCACCCGTCCCGATGCTGTCGATGAAGCCATTCTGGCCGAACTCAAGGCCTTTGGGGTCACCGCCATCGAGCTGGGGGCCCAGAGCATGGACGACGGGGTGCTGGACTTGGCCCGGCGGGGACACTGTGCCGCCGATGTGGAAAAGGCAGCGGCCTTGATTAAAGGGGCGGGTTTTTCTCTGGGGCTTCAGATGATGACGGGGTTGCCGGGGGGCACCGGGGAAACCACCCTGCAAACCGCCGAGAAGCTGGCGGACCTTCACCCCGACACCATGCGGATTTATCCCGCGCTGACTTTGGAGGGAACCGGGCTTGCAGCCCTTTACCGGGCGGGGCAGTACCTTCCCCCGACCTTGGAGGAAACGGTGGAGCTTTGCGCCTGCCTGCTGCGGTTTTTTGACAGCCGGGGGATCAGAGTGATCCGGCTGGGGCTTCACGATGAAGCGCAGCTGCGGGAGCGGCTGGTGGCCGGGCCCTATCATCCCGCCCTGCGGGAGCTTTGCGAGGGTAAGATTTTGCTGGACGCCGCAAAGCAGGAGCTTGCCCGGCAGGAAATTCCACCGGGTCCGGTGACACTGTATGTGACCTCCGGTCATCAAAGCAAGATGGCGGGGCAAAACCGCCGGAATCTGCTGCATCTGGAGCAGCTGGGCTACCGCTGTGCCATTGGGACCGATCCTCTTCTCAAACCCTTGCAGCTGCGGGTGGAGTGCCCCTAGCGCCTGCCCACCGGATAGCAAAGCCTGCCGATAGGAATGATCCCGGCTCTTCGGGGCCATTCCTATGGGCAGGAAAAGCCGTCAAAGATAAAGATTAGATGCTCCCCATTCAACGCCCACACCCCCTCAACCAACCAAGGAGGAAACGCCGTTGCGCCTGCGCAAGCTGGAAATTCAGGGCTTTAAGTCCTTTCCCGACAAAACCGAGCTGACCTTCGAACGCCCCATTACCGCTGTGGTGGGGCCTAATGGCAGTGGCAAAAGCAACATTGCCGATGCGGTGCGTTGGGTTCTGGGGGAGCAGAGCAGCAAAACCCTGCGGGGGGGCCGGATGGAGGATGTCATCTTTGGGGGAACCCAAAGCCGCAAGGCGGTGGGATACGCCCACGTGCAGCTGGTCATCGACAACTCCGACCGGCAGATGTCCGGCCAGCCGGAGGAATTGACCGTCTCCCGGCGGCTCTACCGTTCGGGGGAAAGTGAATACCGCATCAACGGCGTCATGGTGCGCCTGCGGGATGTTCACGAGCTGTTTATGGACACCGGCCTTGGCCGGGACGGCTACTCCATCATCGGACAGGGAAAAATCAGCGAGATTGTGTCGGCCAAAGCCTCTCAGCGCCGGGAGATTTTTGAGGAGGCCGCCGGCATTTCCAAATTCCGCTACCGCAAGGAGGAAGCAGAGCGCCGTCTAACTCAGGCGGAGGAGAATCTGGTTCGCCTGCGGGATATTTTGCTGGAGCTGGAAGACCGGGTGGGCTCCCTCAAGGAGCAAAGCGATAAGGCCAAGGAATTCCTCGCCTACAGTGAAGAGAAAAAAAGTCTGGAGATTTCCCTTTGGATGCAGGGGCTGGAGCAGCTCAAAGAGCAGATGACAGCACAGGAGGATAAGCTCTATCTGGCCAAAAACCGCTACGAGACTCTGGAGCGGGAAGGGGCGGAGCACGAGCGGGAAATTGAGGCCGCCTACCTCCAAGTGCAGAGTCTGGGAGTCGAGGTGGAAGAAAAGCGGGCCGCCGTCAAGGGACTGGAGGAGCAGATTGCCGCCCATCAGGCTCAGGTGGCGGTGCTACAAAACGACATCCACCACAACCAGCAGAGCATTGCCGAGGTGGAGCAGGAGCTGGCAGCTTCGGGGCTGGGCAGCGATGCTCTGAAAGCCCGGGTCCGGGAGAAGGAGCAGGAGCTGGCAGCTGCCCAAGGGGAGCTTGCCTCTCTGGAATCCAAGCTGGAAGCCGCGGAGGAGCGTCTTGCCCAGCAGCGGGAGCAGGTGGCCAAGGTCAATCAGGAGCTGGAAGTCCTGCAGGTCCGTCGGGATTCGGTGCAGGAGGCCATGCAGGAGGCAAAGCTGTTCAAGGCCTCCTCCGGTACAGTACTGGCCGAAAGCACCGCACGGCTGGACGCTCTGCGCCAGAGCAGCGGC
>CALCSA010000211.1 GCA_937894185.1 uncultured Clostridia bacterium
CTATCAGGTCGAGGAGGGCATCACGATCATGGAGGCCGCGCGCCAGAGTGACATCGATATCCCCAACCTGTGTTACCTGAAGGGCATGCACCAGCTGGGTACCTGCCGCATCTGTGTGGTGGAGGTCAAGGGCCAGCAGAATCTGGCGGCGGCCTCCAGCAACATCAACATGCACGGTTTTGCCCGCCTCTATAAAAAGAGGTTTCCCGGCAGACTCGAAAAGCCGCAGTAAACTGAACGGGATAAAGCATCCATCGCGTAGGAAAGCCCGCCCTCCCAAGCCATGGGAGAGCGGGCTTTTTTGTTTGTCGGGAGAATCCCGCCTGTTCCGGTATTTGCTTTAATCCGCAATGATCACAGCAGTCCGGTTGGGCATACAGACGGCGCTCTGCCCATCCTGCCAAATCCACCCGGTCCTTTCACAAATATGGTCGGGGCAGGTGACGTTGACAAAGCGGATTTTCTCCTCCCTGATCTCCAAAGAGGCGGGGACCCCGTACACCGAAAGATCAATGGTTTGGTCGGGAGCGTTCTTCAAGGCAAGCTCCAGCACCTGTTCCCCGTTGACGGTGACATGGGCCGTTCCCGCAGGGCCTTCCTTGTTCAGCAGGTAGAACCCCCCTAGCATCAGCAGCGCCAGCGCAATCAGCACAAGCTCCCACCGGCCGATTCCTTTTCCCTTCACCCAATCCCTCTTTTCCCGTTGCAACAATACCTAATAGGTTACATGATTTTATCGCTTTGTCAACTGTATTTCGGTGGAAGCAGGCCCCGGATGCTTTCCACAACTCTCCTCGTTTTTTGAAAGATTGCCCCATGGTACTCTTTACTTTCCTCCGCCTTTATAGTATAATAGCAGTATAGGTAACCAATGTTACGAAAAGGTGAGGGCCATGTCAGAACAACTGCCGATTAAAATAGAAGAAAAGCTGTATCAGAATACGATTTTTGAGGGGCTCACCCCCCAGCAGATTGCTCAGGTGCTCCCCTGTATTGCCCTTGCCGTCAAGCACTACGAGCCCGATGAGTGTGTCGCCGACCGCCAGCGGCCCCTGCAGGAGCTGGGGGTAGTGCTGGAGGGGGATTTGGTGGTCTGTGACGACGGGGACAAGGTGGTGGACAACATTGGCCGCAATGGCCTGCTGGGCGAATCCGCTTTGGCTTCCTCCGCTCAGCTGCCTCATCGGGTGGTGGCCTCCAAGGGAGCACAGGTGCTCTACCTTTCGGGAGCTTTCTTCCTTTCCCCCTGCGGAAAAATCTGCGAAAACCGGGAGGCTCACCAAATCATTGTGGGCAATATGCTGCGGCTTCTGTCCGAGCGAACCATTGCTCTCAACAAAAAGATCGCCTACCTGACGGCGGAGGACTTGAAGACCAAAATCGCCATGTATCTCTGGGAGCTGTATCAGCTCAACGGCAGCCCCACCTTTAATATGCCCCTCAACCGGGACCGGCTGGCGGGAAACTTTTCGGTGGCCCGGCCCTCCCTTTCCCGGGAACTGACCAACCTGCGAAGCATGGGAATCATCGACTTCCACCGCAGCAGCGTCACCATTCAGGATGCCAATGCCCTGCAAAAACTGGCGGGGCGCTAGGCTTTCTCTGCTCTTGGAATCCGGCAGCCATTTGCCTGATAAAAACCTGTCCCTCTCGCGGCACTGCGGGAGGGGCAGGTTTTGTTTCACCAAAGCGTGTTTGCAAGCCGCTTTGGAACGACAAATCGCTGACGCTTCAAAGGAGGGAATACCTGCTGTATTCCGAACGCAAAAAAGTGCCAATTGAGAGCGGTCTTTCCCAATTGGGGGTACACGCTCTACGCTCCCGACACCTTGAGGGGAGGCCCCTCCAGCCTAAGAAGGGTATCCGCCATTCGGCGGGCTTCTTCCCGGTCATGGGTCACCTGCAGAAGGAGAGGCGGCCGGTTTTTCGCCACAAAGGCCTCCATCTCCCGTTTAGTCTCCTCGTCCAGTCCCTTAAAAGGCTCGTCCAGCAGCAGGATGTCCCCGCCGTAGGCAATGGCCCGGGCTACCGCCACCCTGCGCCGCATCCCGCCGGAAAGCTCCTCCGGCAATTTGTGGGCGGCAGAGGAAAGGCCGCAGGCGCTCAACACCTCATCCGCCAAGGCAGAGGACTTTTCCCCCGCCGGCAACACTGCCAGAACGTTGGCTTTGGCTGTCAACCCCGGCAGCAGCCGATCCTCTTGAAACACCATGGAGATCTTGCGTCCCCCCAACCGGACGGCTCCCTCATCCGGCTGCTCCAGCCCCGCTAAAAGGCGCAGCAAAGTAGTTTTTCCGCATCCGGAAGGCCCCATGAGAGCCACCGCCCCCTCCAAGGGCAGAGAAAGGGAAAAGTCCTCCAGCACCGTCAGAGGGCCGTAGCGTTTGGTGAGGTGGGCAAGCTCCAAAGGCTCCCCGGCAGAAGCTACCTGCCGCGGTTGAGGGGAATGGGATTCCCGGCGGGAAAGGCCCAGACTCAGCAGCCTGCGCTCCAAACACTTCAGGGCCCAGACGGCTCCTTTTTCAATAAAGACGCTGAACAAGATCACTCCGATGGTCCAGGCAAAGAGGTCGGCGATTTCAAAGTAGATTTTTGCTCCCCAAATCTGCTTGCCAATGCTTAAAGCCGGATGAACTATAACCTCGGCGGCAATGGCCGACTTCCATGCAAAGCCCAGCCCTGCCGTGCTGGCGGCGGTGACGTAGGGCATCAGTTGGGGCAGATAGACCAGCCGCAGGGTTCTTCTGCCGGAAAACCGGAACAGCCGGGCCATTTCCACAAGATCCCGATCCAGATGCTCCAGCCCGGCGCTCAGGTTGGAGTAGGCCATGGGCAGCACCATTAAAAAGGCGATGAATACCGGAAGCTGCCCGGTGGAAATCCAAATAAGGGCGAGGATGATAAAGGAGGCCACCGGTGTGGCCCGCACCACCCCCAGCACGGGAGCCAGCAGCGCCTTGACGAGGGAAAATCGCGCCGACAAAAAAGCCAGCGCGATTCCCGCGAGCAGCGCAGAGAGGAAGCCGGCCATCACCCGCAGGCAGGTGGCCAGCACCGAGCTCCAAAAGGCTGCGCGGCCTGCCAGCTCCCCCAAACGGCCAAAGGCCTGTAAGGGGGAGACCAGCAGAAACTCTTTGTCCACCAGCAGGTAGAGTCCCTGCCAGACCAGCAGCCAGAACACAAGGGCCAGCAGACGCTGGAACCACTTGCGCTCCCATATTTTATTGTGCTTTATAGAAGAACCCTTCATCCGGCAGCGCTCCTCCCACCGACTGGGGGTTTTGATCCAACAGCACCTTGAGGTAGGCGTTCACCGCGGCCTCGGCTTCCGGGCCGGTCTGGCACTGGATGGCGCTGTCGGGAATGGCCAGCTTGGCCACCGCCTCGGGAACAATCTCGTACTCGCCAATTAAAACAGCGGCTTCCTCCACATGTTCCCCAACCCACTGGGTGCTTTCGTCATACTCCTGCAAAAAGGCGGCCACCGCCTCGGGATGTTCTTGGGCGAACTCCTTGCGGACCACCACGCAACTCATGGGCAGCTGGGAACCGCCGGTTGCCTTTTCCCACTCTGCGGTGACATCCAGAGCACGCTTCACCTCGGGATTCTTCACCGCCGCGTTGGTGACAAAGGGCTGAGGCAGCAGAGCGGCGTCGCAACTTCCCGCCAGCAGCTGAGCCATGGTCTCCGCCTGTTCCGCCTTGTATTCGATCTTGACATCGGCGGCAGGGTCCAAACCGTTTTGACGCAGCAGGTAGTCCAGCACATACTCCTGAGTGGAACCCTGACCGGCGGTAAAGAGGGTCTTGCCCGCAAGATCCGCCACCGAGGCGATCTCCACTCCGGGGGCAGCCATGACGTAGAGCACCCGCATGCCCGAAACCGCCATCAGCTGGACAGCGCCCTTGGTCTTGTTGTAAAGAACCGCCGCCAAATTGGTGGGCAGGATGGCGATGTCCAAATCCCCGTTGATCAGAGGGCCCTGCACCACATCGGGAGCACCCTCCAGAGTAAAGGTGTAGTCGGACAGGGCGGCACCCTTGGCGTTTTTGTCCATCAGTCCCACAAGTCCCATGCCGGTAGGGCCTTTGAGAGCGCCCACCCGCACCGCAATCTTATCGGTGGGCAGAAGATCGGGGGGCATTTCGTTGGGGTTTTCGGCATCTGTTTGAGAGGGCTCTTCCCCCTCGACAGAGGATTGCGGGCTACTCTGAGCTTCCGGCTCCGGGCTTTGGGCAGGGGAGGAACTTTGTCCGCCGCCTGCACAGCCTGCCAGCAGGCTCATGGCCAGAACCACAGCCACCAGCAGGGAAAATACACGTTTTGTATTGATTTGCATTCGGTTTCATCTCCTTAAAGATTGGGCTTTCAAATGGGTTTCACTGACTTCCCTCAGGGAAGGATAATGTTCCGCAAAGCTTCCAGCGTGTGGATGGTATAGGTGGGGGCAACCTCCCCGGAAAGCTCTTTGCCGTGGGGATTGTACCAGCAGGTATCCACCCCGAAGCGAAAACCTCCCAGAATATCCGCTTCCAGCCTGTCCCCTACCATCAGGGTGGTGGATTTGTCCAAGGGGCCCACCTCCTGATCCAAATAGGTGAAAAAGCGCAGATCAGGCTTATCCGCCCCGCCGCTTTCGGAAACAATCAGCTTTTCGATATAGGGCGCGATGGCCGAGCGGGCC
>CALCSA010000212.1 GCA_937894185.1 uncultured Clostridia bacterium
GCCCTCGGGGATGGAGTCTAAAATCCGCTGGTATTTATAGCCCATCAGGTTGGGCAGGTTCCCTGCCGTATCGGCGCCGGCTCCCCGCTCGCACTTGTTGCCGGAAATAAACCGTTTGCCGTCGGCAAAGGTGTTGACGGTGAGAGAGCAGCGGTTGGTGCATTTGTGGCAGGTGGTGGCCACCGCCTTGTGGGAAAAGGCCGCCAGCTCCTTGCGGTTGATGAGGCTGGATGTTTCCCGGCAGTTTTCCATGGCGTAAAGGGCCGCCCCATAGGCGCCCATCAGCTCGGAAATGGAAAGGCGGATGACCTCCCGGCCCAGTTCCTGCTCAAAGGAGCGGAGTACCGCATTGTTGAGGAAGGTTCCCCCCTGCACCACAATGTGCTCTCCCAGTTCCTCGGCGTTTCTGGCCCGAATCACCTTGTACAAAGCGTTTTTGATGACGGATATGGCAAGCCCGGCGGAGATGTCCTCCACGGTGGCCCCGTCCTTCTGGGCCTGCTTGACACTGGAGTTCATAAAGACGGTGCAGCGGGTTCCCAAATCCACAGGGTTCTTGGAAAAGAGGGCCAGCTTGGAAAATTCGGCGATGTCGTAGCCCAGACTTTTGGCGAAGGTTTCGATAAAGGAACCGCAGCCGGAGGAACACGCCTCGTTGAGGATGATGCTGTCCACAGCGCCGTCCCGGACGGTAAAGCACTTGATATCCTGTCCGCCGATATCGATGATAAAATCCACCAGAGGATCAAAGTGGCGGGCGGCGGTGTAGTGAGCCACCGTCTCCACCAGACCAAAGTCCACCCCAAAGGCAGCCTTCATCAGCTCTTCCCCATAACCGGTCACCGCCGAAGCATCGATGGTAATCCGGTCGCCGCACAGGTGGTAGATCAGCTTCAGCTGCTCCAGAATGACGGGGATGGGGTTGCCCCCGTTGCTCACATAGTGGCTGTACAGAATCCGGGCCTCATGGTCCAGCAACACCAGCTTGGTGGTGGTGGAGCCGGCATCGATGCCTAGAAACGCCCGCCCGGAATAGCACGCCAACTCCCGGTGCTCCACCGTTCTGGCATCGTGGCGGGCCTTAAAGGCTATGTAGTCCTCCTGACTTTCAAAGAGAGAAGGCAGGCAGTGAGTGGCGGAGGTTTTGGCAGGCTCCCGCTGGAGCTGTTCCATCAGCTGATCATAGCTGACGGCAGCCTGATCGGAAAGGTTGCCCGCGTAGTAGGCACTGCCCAAAGCCACAAAGTAGGGGGCCAGCCCGGGGAAGACGGCGTTTTCTTCCTCAAGGCCCAGAGTTTGGAGAAAGCGCAGCTGCAATCCCTTTAAAAAGCTGAGAGGCCCTCCCAAAAAGAGAACCTTCCCTTCAATTTTTCTTCCCTGTGCCAGTCCTGTAATGGTTTGGTCCACCACCGCCTGAAAGATAGAGGCGGCAATGTCTTCTTTCCGCGCCCCCTGATTGAGCAGGGGCTGAATATCGCTTTTGGCGAACACGCCGCAGCGGGAGGCAATGGGGTAAATTTTTTCCGCCCGCAGGCTCATCTGGTCCAGCTGGTCGGGGGTGATGTCCAGCAGGGTGGCCATCTGATCAATAAAGGCTCCGGTTCCTCCGGCGCAGGTGCCGTTCATCCGCTCCTCCAAAGTTCCCCCCAGAAAGATGATCTTGGCATCCTCGCCACCCAGCTCAATCACCACATCGGTGTCCGGCGCTGTCCGGCGGACTGCTCCCGCCGTAGCGAACACCTCTTGCACAAACTCCAGTTCACTGTCCCGCGCAATGCCCAGCCCCGCCGATCCGGTGACCGCTACCTTGAGAGGATGCTCCCGCAGCAAAGGTTCCAGAGACGCCAAATGTCTCAGCGTCATTTCCCTCACCTTGGAAAAATGGCGCTGATAGCTTTTTTCTATGATATGGCCCTTGTCGTCCAGCACCACTGTTTTTAACGTGGTGGAGCCCACATCAATTCCGATCCGATAACTCATTTGCTCACCAAAACTTAACTTGCCTCCGTGGGAGGCGCTATGTAACAACTGTTATATTTAAGTATACCGTTTTTGTTTGCGCTCGTCAAGCAAGGTTTTGCAAACACAAGCACCGGTATTTCTGGCCGGTTTGAGCACCTGCCGTTTTTCAAAAAAGCAGGGGCAGGCCCCAAACACACCCTTACTATACGCCAAAATGAAGTGGCCGTCAATAAAGGTTATATAAAGATTTTGAGACACAGTAAACATTTTGGGAGGATTGTAAAATCCTGCTTGTGTTCATTCCATACTTATGAAAAAATGGAACCATACAATGCATGAATTTTCCTGTTTTCGTACACACTATGGGTAGACGGTTCCGCCGTCTCCGGCCCTTGACCAAAACCACACATTGGAGGATAAACGCGTGAAGGATATGAAACAACTAACTGCTTTAATCTTGGTGCTGGCCCTTGTGATGTTGGCCGGCTGCAAATCCCGGGAGGGAGAGAAGGAAGTCTCCGGGGAGATTAGCATTCCCCCCGCCCAGTCGGAAGAGACAAGTAAATCTCAATCCTCCCTCATCGGAGAAAGCTCCGAACCGGAAGAATCTTCGAAGGAGGAAAGCTCGCAAGGGGAAGAATCCGGGGGTTCCGAAAGCAGCCATGAATCTCTGGCGGCTATGAGTGCCGACTTTTCCGCTTTGTCCCAGCTGGATGCCACCAAAAAGGGCTGGGGGTGGGGCGGCGGCGGCCGGGATGAAAAGAACCGCCCCATGAGCCCGCTGGTGCATCAGGAAAAGTTGGGCAAGTACGGCGCCCACTTCATCCTGCCCGACTCCGACAAGGTCTACCTCACCTTTGACGAGGGGTACGAGTACGGCTACACCCCTATGATTCTGGATACCCTGAAGGATAAGGGCGTTTCCGCCGTCTTTTTC
>CALCSA010000213.1 GCA_937894185.1 uncultured Clostridia bacterium
ATGTAAAGATGATCGTCTATGTGTTGGCCGAAAGCGTTGCTGCCCGGATGCGGGAGCATGGGTTTAAAGCCAACACGGTATCCATCAGTGTGCGGGACTCCGAGCTGGTCACCTACGGGAAACAGTATAAAACGGAACAGCCCACCATGCTGGCCACTGATCTGGTCCGGTACTCCATGAGGCTATTCCGGGAGTCCTACCGCTGGCGGCGGGGTATCCGCAGTATCGGCATCAAGGCAACGGATTTTGTACTGGCCACCGATCCTGTGCAGCTGGACTTCTTTGCGGATCATCGGCACAACGAAAAAGAAGAAACGATTGAAAAGACGGTGGATACTCTGCGGCAGCGCTTCGGGCCTTTTGCCGTGCAGCGGGCCGTGGTGCTACAGGATACCAAGTTGACCGGCTTTGCACCCAAGACGGACCATGTGATTCACCCGATCAGTTATTTTTAATGGAGGTTGCTCATGTCCAGCAAAATCTATGTGGATGTGACAGCAAGGTTTGACGCAGACGGAAAAATCCTCCCGCTGGTGCTCCAGTGGGAGGATGGAAGGGAATTTGAGATAGACCGGGTGCTGGATGTGCGCCCGGCCGCCAGCCTCAAGGCCGGAGGCTGCGGGATCCGGTACACCTGTCGTATCCTCGGACAGCTTCGGTATCTCTTTTTGGAGGAAAACCGCTGGTTTGTGGAGGCTAAAACATAGGATATAAAAACGGCATCCCTAAAATAGGTGGCGTTTTTGTCCTCCTATTATGCTATTTAATATCTTTGTTGTCCTCAACATACTCCATTATATCTCCGGGTTGGCAATTAAGCAGGGCGCAAAGGGTAGCTATATTCTCCCATGAGATAGGGTCACCAGAGCGAAGCTTCTGCACTGTTGATTCACTTAACAATTTTTCCTTGCGAATTCTGTAGGGGGCACATCAGAGGGTATCAGTTCAACGAGCAAGCGTACGATGATATGAGCATCTCAACAACCCACGATCTCCATCACGTGCAATGCAATAGCTACGGTCTACACGATTTTGACAACTACATGAGCAAATGCTGGACCGACAGATTTGAGTTCGCCAGAGAAAACGGAATATAGCACCACGCCGGGTCGGGCGGCTAATCCCGGCAGAAAGGAACAAATCCTCGAAGGCAAACTTTACAGCGATTAATCGAATCGCTGTAAAGTGGAAACCATTGAGGCTTCCAGCTGGGCCGAGCTAGTGGCGGTGGTGTATCTTTTGTAGACACCGACTTTAAGATTGAGATAATGGAAGAATAAACCCATCAACGATGCTATATTATAACAAATAAGCTATTGACATTCAATAACTTATTTGTTATAATATAAATGACAGCTTGGAGGTGCGAAATGTACCAAGTCATTACCTATCAGGACAGAAGCGGAAAAGACCCAATAGCCGAGTACATTCGAGTATTGAATGAAAAGGCCAAAACGAGCAAGGATGCCCGGATCAAGCTTAAAAAAATACTTGAGTATATTGGACAGTTAAAAGCATATGGCGTTGCTGTAGGGCCGCCAGCTATCAAACATATTACAGGGACTGACCTGTGGGAGCTTCGGCCAACCAGTGATAGAATCTTTTTTGCATACTGGAAAGACAACACCTTTATTCTACTGCATCACTTTGTAAAGAAAACACAAAAGACCCCTGTTAGAGAAATTGACCAAGCGAAACGCAATATGGCAGACTTTTTGCAAAGGAGTAAATAGCATGAGCATGAATATAAATGGTACCAACTATACGACCTTTGAGGATTTGTGGAATCAGGCCGATAGCCTGACTGATGCTGAAAAAGAAGAAATCAAACTAAAAATCTCCCTGATCGGGAAGCTAATCGAGGCTCGAGAGAAAAAAGGACTGTCTCAGGCGAAGCTGGCAGAGCTGGCCGGAGTCAAGCAACCGGCTATTGCACGTTTGGAGACTATGAAAACCATGCCTCAAATTAACACCCTGTTTAAATTGCTGAAACCTTTAGGCTACACCCTTGCGATTGTGCCGGTAGAGGATCAACCTGAATCGAACTTAAATCAGTAATTAGTAATTTTTCTTTTATTGTCAAAACCGGGCTTGCAATTGGAAAATAATTCTGATACACTATAGCCAGTCCAAAATTGACAATAAAATAAAGCCCCCACAGTCTGGGAGCTGCTACCAACAGCTACCGAGACATGCGCCTTAGAGATGGCATAACATCTGCTAAGACTTGTGAGAGCGGTTCATACCGTGCTATTTTAGCATGGATTTGAATACTGCGCAAGAGCTTACAGATGTTATCGCACTGGCAAAGGCTGGTAACATTTTGTAGGCTCTTGTTTTTGATTTTGAGCGCATTTCTGCGCTTGAAATAAATCCAGCGTCCAGTAGTACCACTTCATTATGCTCTGGATCGCTGCGTGGGACAGGCCCTGCGGCCTGCTCCGCCGAACCTTGACAACTTAATATCGTTGGCGGGCTACGATACCAAGTGCGATAGATAGTATGCCATGACCTCATTCTCTCTAAGCCAGAGTCTGAGCGAGCGTGCCTGAATTGCAGAGCAATTCTCTTGAGACAACCTGCGTAAGACTTATTAGGCAGCAGAGGAACGGTAGTCATGAACTTATATATAACGGGTGGGGCGTATTCTCACTACGTCCTGCCCTTTATATACTTGTTATACTACAAGAGAGCCTATGAAACATAGACTCTTTTGTAGTATAATGATGGCTGGGCTGGTGGGATTCGAACACACGCATGACGGAGTCAAAGTCCGTTGCCTTACCGCTTGGCTACAGCCCAATATGAGAGTGGATAGAAGACAGCGCAAAGGCGCGTTGTCCCCTATCCGCTTTTTGGGGTGGATAATGAGAGTCGAACTCACGACCTCCAGAGCCACAATCTGGCGCTCTAACCAACTGAGCTATATCCACCACATCTGGCGCGCCAGCAGGGACTCGAACCCCGGGCCTACTGCTTAGAAGGCAGTTGCTCTATCCGGCTGAGCTACTGGCGCAAATCACATTCTACTTATGGACACTTATAGATTATACTGATTTGCCACCCTCTTGTCAAGCATTTTTGCTCTTTCCTTTCTTCGGTCGGTCTTATCAGTGATTTATCCTGCGCTGCCGGAGTTTTAATGCAAAATGTCGGAAAGAGCGCACAAACCTTGCAATTACAAATTTTGGCTTTATAATAAAGAATGTCAGGGAGGTGGCAATGTGAAACAACGATATAAGGTACTGTTGCTGGATGCTGACGGAGCTCTGTTTGATTTTGGGCAGGCGGAACGGGAAGCCTATTACAAGACGGCCAGACACTGCGGCTTGCCGGCGGAAGAAGAGGCCTACCATCTTTATTCCAGCATCAACGAGAAGCTGTGGCGCATGCTGGAACAGGGAGAGATCGCTAAAAAAGATTTGGTGGTTCTGCGCTTTGTCCATCTGCTGGAAACACTAAACCAGCCGGGAGATGCGGTGACCATCAGCGAAACCTACCGCCGTTATCTGGGAGAGGGAGATTTTCTGCTCCCCGGCGCGGAGGAACTCTGCCGGGATCTGGCTTCTGTCTGCCGTTTGATCATTGCCTCCAACGGGGTGACCAGCATTCAGAAAAGCAGACTGGCCCGCTCGGCCATT
>CALCSA010000214.1 GCA_937894185.1 uncultured Clostridia bacterium
GGCAGGTGGCTGACATGCAGTCGGAGGTGCTGGTACTGGGTACCTATTCCGATCAGGGTGTGGTGCTAATCACCCCCGATCTTCCCGTCCAAAAAGGGGACAAGCTGGGCTGATGATTGCATAGCACTCGACAGGTTCCGCCCTCGCTTGACCAAATGATTCTGAAAAGGTATAGTGAGAACATTGCGATCGATGCCAAACCAAGGTCAAAGGAGGGTTTTCGTGACCAAACAGCCTGCTTCCCCGTCCTTCACCCAAGCGTTGGGCCTGAGGCCGGGGGATGTGGTATCCGTCATAGGTTGCGGCGGAAAAACCTCTCTGATTTACCGGCTGGCGCTGGAAAACCGCCTCTGCCGGGTGCTGCTCTCTACTACCACCAGGATGTTTCCTCCTCCTGGCCACTTGGTGGACTGGAAGCTGGAGCCGGGGGAACCTACTCGGCGGGGGGTCAACCTTCTTGGGGAGGAGCGAGGCTCCAAACTAGGGGGAGTGCCCTTCCAGACTCTGATGGCAGCCTGCCCCGCCGACGGCCTTACGCTCTTGGAGGCTGACGGTTCCAAACAGCTGCCCCTCAAGGGGTGGGCGGATCACGAACCGGTGATTCCTCCCTTTACCACCGTCACCATCGGCATCGTTCCCCTCTGGACAGTGGGGCTTCCCTGCGGGGAGAAAATTGTGCACCGCCTCCCCCTTTTTCAGGCTCTCACCGGATCTGTAAAGGGAGATAACATTACACTAAATCACATTGCAGCCATGATCACTCACCCCCGGGGAATGTTCCAAAAAGCGGTAGGGCGGCGGGGTTTGCTGATCAATCAGGTGGAAAGCCCTGAAACTCTGATGCTGGCCCGAGAGTTGGCGGCTCTGTTGCCCGATACCATCTCCCCCATTGTGGCGGGAAGCCTACAGCAAGAGAAGGTGACCGTATTATGAATGATATTGTAGTGGTCCGTGGCGGAGGAGACTTGGCCACAGGAGTAATTCAAAAGCTTTACCGGGCCGGGCTTCGGGTGGTGATACTGGAAGACCCCAAGCCCACCGCCATTCGCCGGACGGTGTCCCTTTGCGACTGCGTTTGGGACGGAACCGCTCAGGTGGAGGATATGACAGCGGTTATGGTGCAAACCCCGGCAGAGTGCGAAGCTGTTTGGCGGCGGGAACAGATTCCCCTGCTGGTGGACCCCAGCGCTCAATCTCTCAAGCTGCTGCGCCCTGTTGGAATGGTGGATGCCATCCTTGCCAAGCACAACCTGGGAACCAACTCCGCAATGGCCCCGGTGGTCATTGCTATGGGCCCGGGATTTACTGCTCCCGAGGACGCCCACGCTGTGGTGGAAACCATGCGGGGTCACAATTTGGGGCGGGTGTATTTTGAGGGAGCCGCTCTTCCCAACACGGGAATTCCCGGCGTCATTGGCAACCGCAGCGCCGAACGGGTTCTGCGGGCCCCCTGCGCCGGAACCATTCGCCACCATAAGCAGATTGGTGACTTGGTGGAGAAGGGCGAGGTTATCTTCTCGGTGGAAGGTCAGGCGGTAACCGCCCCCTTTACCGGACTGTTGCGAGGGCTTCTGCGGGAAGATTTGGAGGTTTTTCCCGATATGAAAGCCGCCGACATTGACCCCCGCCTTGACAGCGACTGGCACACCATTTCCGATAAAGCCCGCTGTATCGGCGGCGGAGTGCTGGAAGCATATCTCTATCTGCGTAGGAGGATTGCGTTGTGAGTATAGAAGTCATCGCCTTTGCCCACCAGTCTCTGGAGGAGGGAGCCCCGGTAGCTCTGGCCATTCTGACCGAGAGCGGACGGGATACGCCCGGGGTGCCGGGGGGAATGATGGCGGTCCGGGCCGATGGGGGCAGGCTGGGCACCGTTGGAGGCGGAGCGGCCGAAGCCACGATCATTCAGGATTGCATAAAAGCCTTGGAGGACGCCGACTCCACCGTTATCTCCTTTGACTACAGCCTGAAAAAAGAGGGAGGGCTGGGGATGATTTGCGGCGGTGGAATCAAGGGAATCATCACGGTGCTCCGCCCGGCTCGGCGTCTGATTATCTTTGGCGGGGGCCACGTGGGGCAAAAGCTCTATGAAGCAGGTCTGACCGCCGGGTTTTCCGTCACGGTGGTGGAGGACCGCCCGGAATATGCCCAGCGGTTTCCCAAGGCAGAATCCGTGATTGCGCAGGATTTTGGTACCGCAGCCCGCAGCCTTTCCATCCATGAGGAAAGCTACATCGTCATTGTCACCCGGGGCCATGCGCAGGACTACGCCGTGCTGTCCGCTGTCATTGAAACCAACGCCTCCTATATCGGCATGATCGGGTCCCGGAGCAAGGTAGCAGGGCTGATTCAAAAGCTGCGGGATCAAGGGGTTCCTCAGGAGCGCATCGACGCCCTCTACACCCCCGTCGGCTTGGAGATTGACAACGGCACCCCCGGAGAAATCGCCATTGCCGTTTTGGCGGAAATCATCGCCGTTAAAAATAATGGCAGGCTTCGCCATTGCAGAGATAGGGCAAAGGACGCCTGACAAGCAATGAACCTTTACATTATTTGCGCGGGCGGAAAAGCCATGTAAAAACATCACCCACTCCCCTGTTTGTTATCAAAAGCATATTAAAATCTCCATCCCAATTTGGGGTGGAGATTTTAATATAAAACTGCTCTTATCGAATCAGCGCCCGCAGTTCGGTAGGGTTGAACCGGTACTTCTTATTGCAGAAGTGGCAGTCCACCTCGATGACTGGTTTTTCCGCCGCCATGGACTCCAACTCCTCCCGGCCCAAGGTGATGAGGGCACGCTCTACCCGCTCCCGGGTACAATTGCATCGGTATTCCACCGGAACGCTGTCCAGAACCTCCGGCTCCATTCCCTCCAAAACCCGCTGGGCAATCTCCTCAGCGCTCATGCCATCCTGCAGCATGGTGGTAATGGCGGGAAGTCCCAGCACATTGGCCTCCAGAGCATCGATGACATCTTCTCCCGCGCCGGGCAAAAGCTGGACGATAAAGCCGCCTGCCGCCAGCACTGTCAAATCCGGAGCCACCAAAACGCCCAGAGCGCACACCGTGGGAATTTGCTCGCTGACCGCGTAGTAGTGGGTGATGTCCTCGGCGATCTCTCCCGACACAATGGGGGTCTGGCCAATATAAGGCTCGCCGTAGCCAAAATCCTTCATCACAAACAGGCTGCCGTTTTTCCCAACGGCTCCCGCCACATCCAGCTTGCCCTTGGCGTTGAGGGGAATCTCCACAATCGGTTCCTGAGCATAACCCCGAACGTTGCCGCGGCTGTCCGAAACGGCGATGATGGACCCTGCCGGACCGTCACCCTGCAGCCGCAGCGTCAGAGAGGCGTTTTCTTCCTTGAGCATGGCCCCCATGAGGGAGCTGGCGGTCAAAAGCCGCCCCAAAGCGGCGGTGACCGTGGCGGAAGTGCGGTGGATAGACTCCGCCCGTCCGCAGATGTCGGCGGAATCAATAGCGTGGCAAAAGGCCCCGCCGTCTTTGCTGATCGCTGTAACAATAACTCCCATAGCTTTTCGTCTCCCAAATAATCTCCCACTCACCCGGGAGTGGGACCACCGGCATCTGCGGGCGGTTTGCGGGCAATGTAAATCACCCGCTCATCGGTTTCTGCAGGCGGATGAGGGGAACCCTCCCCCATCACCGCCAAACATTCCAAGCCTGTCCTCTTTAATATCTCCAAAACCTGCCGATGAGAAAACAGCCGCTCGGTAAAAAATTCACTGTACCGGGTGTAGGAACCATCATCCTCGGCGGCGAAAAAATCCAAGGTAATCTCTACACGGCCGTCGGCCTTGCAGTCGTTGCGCCAGACGCAGTAAACCTCCTCGGTTTCGTAGACGTAAACGTTGTGGTCCAGCACCTTGCGATGCTTGTACTCGGTGTTGAGGTCAAAGATAAAGACGCCTCCCGGCGCCAGAAACAGGCTGACTTTTCCCACGG
>CALCSA010000215.1 GCA_937894185.1 uncultured Clostridia bacterium
GCGGGCGGTCTCCACCTTGACCGGCTTGTTTCCCTGATCCAGATAAAGCGTCTTAAAACTCAGAAGAAAGTCGGGGGTATCGCACCAAGGCTGTACCTTTACTTCGCCCCGCACCCCGTGAGTGGACACAATTTTGCCGCATTCCAAATAGCGTTTCACCATGGCTTTCTCCCATTTCAATCAAATAGAAAAACCGCCGCAGCGGTTCTAAAGGCAGGATAGGCGGGGGAAGCTTGTCCCCCACCAAAGTCCCTTCCAACGTGGCTCAAAAAAACCTTAGTCTATTTCCACGACAGCTTTTTCGCCGGTACGGTTTGCCGCCGAACGCACCACGGTGCGGATGGCTTTGGCAATTCTGCCCTGCTTGCCGATGACCCGGCCCATATCGTCGGGTGCGACGCGAATGTGGTAAACCACAACCCCTTCTTCATCGGGTTCGTCTTTTACAATGGCAATGCTGTCTTTATCGTCTACCAGTCCCTTAACAATTTCCGCGATTAAATGTTCCATGGATCAAAGCACCTCACTCATCCCGGTTTGAACCGCAACCAGAGGGAAACAGTTCAAACTTTGTTGTTATCCAGCTTCGGCATACACCGGCGGCAAGGAGCGGGCTTTGGATTGGAAGAAGCGGGAAAAATCCCATCATCTTCTGGCTCCAAAGACCCTGCGCCCTGCCGTTGTCAGAGCTTAATCAAAAGCCCCCGCTCAGATGATTTCGTGCTTTTTCAGCAGATCACGGACGGTTTCGGTAGGTTGTGCTCCGTTGGCAAGCCATTTCTTAACCTTTTCGGAGTCAATGTTCACCACCGAGGGCTCTTGGGTGGGGTCGTAGTAGCCGACCTCCTCTATAAATCTGCCATCCCGGGGATACCGGGAATCGGCAACCACCACGCGGTAAAAGGGAGCCTTTTTGGCGCCCATACGGCGCAGTCTGATTCTAACAGCCATTTCCATGTCACCTCCACTATCAGTTTCTAAAGTTATTACTGCGGGAAACAAACACTGCAAACCATGTGCGGCACTTCGTTGCCGGAGTAATATATAGCAGTTAGCGGTCGGCAGCAAGCCCTTGTTCGCTCTTGCCGGCAGCTAATCACCGACTAAAAGGGCAGATTGCCGGGGCCGAAGCCGCCCATACCACCCATGCCGCCCATGGGCATCCGGCGGCGCTTTTTGCCACCCTTGCCAGTCATCTGCTTGAAGATGCGCTGCATATCCCGGTACTGCTTGAGCAGGCGGTTGACGTCCTCCACCTTAGTGCCGGAGCCTGCGGCGATTCTCCGCTTGCGGCTGGGGTTGATGATATCCGGTTTGCTGCGTTCCTGCTTGGTCATGGAGTAGATGATGCTCTCAATCTGCCGCAGGTTCTTCTCTCCGGCGGCAGCATCCTCCTCGGAGATTTTGCCGCCTACCCCGGGGATCATGGAGAGCACGCTTTCCAAAGGCCCCATTTTGCGCAGCTGCTTCATCTGTTCCAGCAAATCGTCCAGATCAAACTTGTTTTTCTCCAGCCTTTTGGCCAAACGCTGGGCTTCGTCCTCGTCGATGTTGCTTTGCGCCTTCTCGATAAGGGTGAGAACGTCGCCCATTCCCAGAATCCGGCTTGCCATCCGGTCGGGATGGAAGGCTTCCAGGGCGTCCAGCTTTTCGCCCATACCCACAAATTTGATGGGCTTGCCGGTGACGGCCCGAACGGAAAGGGCAGCGCCGCCCCGGGTATCGCCGTCCAGCTTGGTCATGATAACGCCGGTGATACCCAGCGTCTCATCAAACCGGCCGGCTACGTTGACGGCGTCCTGCCCGGTCATGGCGTCTACCACCAGCAGAATCTCGTGAGGCTTTACCTCTCCCTTGATGTTCTGCAGCTCGCTCATCAGTTCCTCGTCGATGTGGAGCCGCCCGGCGGTATCCAGAATCACAAT
>CALCSA010000216.1 GCA_937894185.1 uncultured Clostridia bacterium
CATGAATATGGGAGCCGCGGTGCTCAAGCCCCTGCTGGCCGATGCCGGGGTAGAGGCCGGCGGCAAGGTCTGCCTTGGGACTGTAAAAGGGGATTTGCACGACATCGGTAAGAATCTGGTCAAGATGATGATGGAGGGCAAGGGTTTGGAGGTCATTGACCTTGGAACCGATGTTCCCCCCGACAAGTTTATTGAGGCGGTGCAGGAAAATAACTGCCAGATCATAGCTTGTTCCGCATTGCTCACCACCACCATGGGTGTAATGCAGGAGGTGGTGGATGCCGCTAAACATGCCGGTATTCGGGATGAAGTTAAGATTATGATTGGGGGTGCCCCCATCACACAGGCTTTTTGCGAGCAAATAGGAGCCGACAGCTACACCCCCGACGCCGCCACCGCCGCTGAGGTTGCCGCAGACTTTTGCAGAGTTCACTAGGGTAAAAACACATAAACAAGGCCTCCAGAACTAACTGGAGGCCTTGTGCTTTGTTTAGCCTTATGTTCCGGGTTGCCGGTTCAAGTTGTCTTGGCCTGATAAAAATCCGCCACGGCTTGGAAGAAAGCGTCGATGTTTTCCCAGCTGGAAAGGGGCGGAATATCGCAGCCGGAAGATATGACGAAGTTGGAATAGGTGCGGCACTGTTCCAGCAGATGCAGGGTGGCCTCGCGCACAGACTCCGGTGTGCCGTTTTTAAACAGGCCTGCAGGGTCAATGTTGCCCATCACAACCGTATCGGAGGGGATCATCTTCACCATTTCGACCATGTCGATGGCGTTGCCGAAATGGTATGCCATGGCCCCGATGGTCATAATTTCATCCACCATCTTCGGTGTGCCGCCTCCGCAGTTATGGTAGATTACAGCAAACTCATCCGTCTGCACCTGCTCTACAATCTCCCGGACATAGGCCACCGAGAATTCCTCGTTGAGGGTGGGGGTCAACAACCCGGCCAGAGGTTCGGCGATAACAACTCCGCTGGCTCCCACTGCCCGGTACGCCTTGATATAATCAACGAGAAACCGGGTGACTTTGGAATCCGGGTCGTCGTAGCAGTAAAGCATGGCCTCCGAGACATCCAGCAAGCGCCCGGCCAGAGAAAAGGGGCCGATGACTCCTGCCAGCACCGGCCGATCGGTGATCAGGCGGCAGGCTTTTTCCAGAGCTTCGATATACAGCCCTGTTCGCCCGGTTCCCACCTTGGGGATTTCCAGCTGTTCCACCTGCTCCGCATTTTCGATCATATGCCCGATAACGGTGGGGACTTCATCGTCAGAAAAGCGTATGGTGGAGCCAAAGGCTTCCGCTTCTACCGACAGATCCATCATACTCACCGATGCGCAGGAATCGGTGCGGTCGGCAATTGCCTTCATCCCCTTTGCCTGCAAATCGCTATCGGAAATCAGGTCTCTCACTCCGATATCAAGGAGCTGGATCGACGGGAAGGAGAGGATGGGCATCGCCTTTTTGACCGGAGCCTGTTTTAAGCCTTCCACCCACTGTCTCATGTTTCTTTTCACGGGGAACTTCCTCCTTCTGCAAAATCAAGATCATCTATCCTCATTCTACAGAATTTGCAAAGGGATTGATTGTACTAACCTATTTATTTTAGAACAATCCAGAGATGATAGCGCAGAGAATGGAAGGGGGCTGGCTCCCTAGCTCAGTTCGTACTCCCGCAGCTTGTTCCAAAGGCCCCGCTGGCTGATGTCCAGCTCCTCAGCGGTGGCTTTGCGGCTCCCCTTGTTGCGGTGAAAGGACGCGGTCACGGCAATCCGTTCCAGCTCCTTGAGGGTCAGTCCTGCCATGGCTTCCCCCAGATTGTCGCCGTGGGCGGGCTTCTTCTGAGCCGCAAGGAGTTGGGGAGGCAGATCGGATCCCTCAATCCACTCCCCGTTGCAGACAATGCTGGCGTACTCCAGAATGTTGAACAGCTCCCGCACGTTTCCGGGATAGTGATGCTCCAGCAGGATGCGCTCGGCTCCCTTGGTCAGTCCCTTGATGGCGCTGTTGTGGGTGTTATTGCGGATAAAGTGCTCGCAAAGCAGGGGGATGTCCTGCTTGCGCTCCCGCAGGGGGGGAATTTGAATCTCTACCACATTGATGCGGTAGTACAGGTCCTGCCGGAACCGGCCTTCCTCCACCATGGTCTTTAAATTCCGGTTGGTGGCGGCAATCACCCGGACATCGAACTTCTTGATTTCGTGGCTGCCGATGGGGGTGTAGGCCTTTTCCTGCAATGCCCGCAGCAACTTGCCCTGTAGGTTGAGGGGCATGTCCCCGATCTCGTCAAAAAACAGGGTTCCCTTAGTACTGGTCCCGGGTGTTGAGAACATCGCTGAGATAGGAGACCCGCTGATTGAGGGAGCGAAACTCCAACGCCTGACCGATGTAGACCATCAGCTCTTCAATGTCCAGCGGCTTGGAAAGATATGTGAAGGCCCCCGCCTTCATGGCTTTGACCGAGGAGCGGATGCTTCCATAGGCAGTCATGACAATGACGGCGATCTCGCTGTCCACCTCCTTGGCCGCCTGCAGGACCTCCAGACCGTCCCGGTCCCCGATCACCAAATCCAGAATGAGCAGTGAAAAATCCCCCTGACTGCGCAATAGCTCCAACCCCTCGTCTGGGTCGGTGACCCATGTGACGTCAAAACTGGGGGAAAGGGCCAGAGACAGAGAGACACAGATACTTTTTTCATCATCAATAATCAACAGCCGCGGCTTCACGCTGCACTCCTCCTAAAGGTCAGAATAAATTCGGTGAACTCCATCTCCCTGCTTTGGAGGGTGATGCTGCCCTGATTGTCGTGGACATACTGGGCGCAAAGGGCAAGCCCCAGCCCGATGCCCTCCCCCTTGGTGGTGAAAAAGGGCTCGATACACCGCTCCCGTTCCTCCAGATTCATCCCCACCCCCTGATCCCAGACCCGAACCACCACATGGCCGTCCCGCTCTTGGGCAGTCACCCGCAAGGTGAGGGGGTCGCTGCTCTTTTGGATGTTGCGGCGCTTTTCCATGGCTTCGATGCCGTTCATCATCAAATTCATCAGCACCTGCATCATTTGGGTCCGGTCGGCGTCAATGGTCAGACCCTGTTCCAGTTCCAGCTCCAGCCGGAACTTATTAATCCGCAGGGAGGGTTTCACCAGATGAGCGCACTCCTCGATAATTTCGGCCACATCGGCTTCCACCACCTGCCGCTTAAAGGGCTTGGCGTAATGAATCAGGTTTTCGATCAGCTTGTTGATCCGGTCCACCTCACCGGGGACGTACTGTGCAAAGGATTCCTGCACCTGCCGGTTGTCGCCCTGGCTTTCGATCAGGGTGGCAAAGGTTCGGATGGACATGAGTGGATTGCGGATTTCGTGGGCAATTCCCGCGATGATCCGGTTGAGGATTCGGTTCTTCTCCGCCTCAAAGCTCTCCCGTTTTTCCTGTTCCTCCCGGGTGATGTCCTGAACCGTCAGCAGAACCCCGGTGACGGTGTCCCCCAGAACGATTTGATTGGCGGAGTACCGGAAGCTGGCAAGTTCTCCCCCCGCTTGGGGCAGGGTGATCCTCTTGTTTTCCAGATGATTGCCAAGCTCAAAGATGCCGGTCCCCACCTCCTGCAGAATCTCCCGGAAGATGGGCAGCTCCAGCGCGTTAACCTCCTTGGCAGGGTCGCCCAGTCCCACCATCTGGCAGGCGCTGCGGTTGATGAGGGTAACCCGGTAATCACCGTCACAGAGCAGCATTCCGCTGGGGGAGTGGCGGATGATCCGGTTGCGCAGCTCGTTCTCGTTGCAAATTTGGTTGAACTGCACCTCCAGCTCCCGGTTGGCCGCCTGAATCTTCTGAGTTTGAGCCTCCACCTGCCGTTTGAGGACGCTGCGCATCCGGGTGGACAGGAGCACATAGGCAAACACCGCCAGAGCGGCAATTCCCCCCACTCGCATAATGTTGCGGATCAGGCTTTGCATCTGCCGGGTATCCTCTTTCACCACCCACCTGTCGTAAATGGTATCGTACTGCTGGCTGGCCTTGAGCTGGGCAATGGCGTTGTTGAGGGAGTGGAGCAGCTCCCGGTCCTCCGGCCGCACCATCACCCCGTAGCTGACGGTTCCCAGATGGTTGTGGAGGATGGTGAACTCCTTGGAATTTCCCGCCTGCTCCATCTGGTAAAGAAGGCTGTCCTTGATGCCTACCATGGCATCGGCTCCCTGACGGCGGTAGGCCTCCAGAATCTGTGCCTGACTGCCCACGGCACAGTATTTGTTCACCCCCAGATTTCGCATCATGGTATAGGGAACCATGCCGTATTCAAAGACGGCGCAGTAGGCCGCTTTGGATTGCCCCTGAGCGATCCGGTTGCTTTCCACAATCATACACAGGGAGGAGGTGGAGACCGGGTCGGTCAAATCCCCCCAGGAGGTATAGCGGTCCCCGCTGACACCCAGCACCAAATCTACCTGGCCCTGCTCCAGCATATCCACACACTGGACAGTGGAGTCCATGGGCAGGTACTCCAGCACATAGCCCCGGTTTTCCGCAATGGCGTTGAGCAGATCGATATGCATTCCGGCAGGCCCATCCTCCCGGGTAAATTGAAAGGGAGGGAGATTGGGGTGAAAGGCCACCTTTAAGCATCGGCCCACGTCCGCCGCCGTGCTGATCCTGGTGGTTTGCTCTCTGAGCCTTCCTGTCCCGGGACAGGAAGGCTCAGAGAGCAAACCACCAGGATCAGCACGGCGGCGGCTGCCAGTACCCGCTTCAATACGATTCCCCCTGTCCCTGTCCGGCGCTCTGCTGGGGCCGCCGGGATTTTTTTTATTGGTTGAAAAAATTTACCTATTGTGTATTATATCACAAGGTAATAGCGGGCCACAACTTGGAAAAGATAGAGAATTCCTGACGAAATACGGCGGTAACTCTGCTATTAATCGGCATAATTTTCCACCCGGAGGCAAAATATGCCGATTTTGCCTTGCCGTTTTTCCCCGAAAGTTGTAGACTAAAATATGGTTTTTGGTGGATCTGACGCAATTATCGTGACAAAGGCAGGCGAAAAATATTCTTTGGCATATAGTTTGCGAAAGATAATAAAGATAGCCCCAATATTATCATTCACTTGTAATTTGAGGAGGTACTACCAAATGAACAAATGCAAACGGATGCTCGCCATACTGCTGTGCCTTGCCATGGTACTGGGACTGACAGCCTGTGGCGGTTCCAGCGCCCCGGCTCCCCAGCAAAGTTCCCCGGGGGCTCAGGGTTCCGATTCCGCCCAGCCGCCTCCCGAGGGAGCAACCTTTCAGGACACAATCATCATCGGGACCCCCTTGGATGTAACCACCACCGACCCTCAGGGCTCCAATACCGATGCCAATATGATGCTGTTCTGCCTGACTCACGAGACTCTGGTGGAGTTGGACCCCGAAACCGGAGAGGTGATTCCGGGCCTTGCAGAATTTGAAATTGTCGACGGTATGACCTTTAAGTTCAAGCTGCCTGCCGACGCCACCTTTACCGACGGAACCCCTTGTACCGCCAACGATGTCAAGTTTACTTACGAAAGAGCCATGGTTTCTTCCTTTACCTCTCCCAAACTGGTGTTGGTCACCGACATGATTGTGGAGAATGATCAGGAGCTGACCATTAAAATTTCCCAGCCCAGTCAGGAGTTTTTGATGCAGCTGGCTCACCGCAGCCTGAGCATCCTATCGGAAAAAGCCGTCACCGAACAGGGCGATGCCGCCTCCAATCTGGGAACCGGCATGTACATGCTGGAAAACTGGGTGCCGGGAGACTACATCTCGGTGGTCCGGTATGACGGATACCGGGGAGATACCGCCAAAACCCGCCGGATCGAGCTGCGCCTGATGAAGGAAGACTCTGCCCGGGTGATCGCCCTGCAAACCGGGGAGATTGACGTCTGCATCGACCCGCCCTCTGTGGAGCTGGACTACATCGCCAACGACTCCAATCTGGCCTTAATTCAGGTTCCCAACGTTATCATGCTATACCTCACCATGAACAACGAAAAGGCCCCCTTCAACAATCAGAAGGTGCGTCAGGCCATGGCCCACGCCATCAACAAGGAAGCATTGATTTTGGCGGGCTACAACGGTCTGGGTTCTGCCCATAACAACATGATCAACCGGGGCCAGTTTGGTCTGGACGAGTCCCTCACCGGCTATGAATATGATCTGGAAAAGGCAAAGGCTCTGCTGGAAGAAGCCGGATACCCCAATGGCTTCACCTTTGAGCTGGCCTACAACGGCTCGGCTAAAAACCTGATGGCTCAGGTCATTCAGGCGGATCTGGCCAAAATCGGCATCACAGCCGACCTGCAGGAAATGGAAAGCGCCGCTCTCAAGAGCATGCTCAACGAGCACAACCACGAAACGGCTCTCTACCAGTGGACCGACGCCGACGGCACCGACTTTACCGTTCGCAGCATGTACTATACCGGCAGCGGAAGCAACCGCTCCCTCATTGCCGACTCTACTTTAGACAAGATGATTGACGAGGCTCTGGTGGAGGCGGATGTCGACAAGCGCCAGCAGATGTACCACGAGATCGAAGCCTATGTCACCGAGGTATGCCCCATTGTTCCCATCTGCACCTCCATCCTCAATATCGGTACCAAGGCCGATGTGCAGGGGGTTGTCTGGATGAGCACGGCAAAGCACAACTACCGCAATATCTATATGATAGAAGGGTAACAGCTACAACCTGTCCACATCCGGGGGCCGGGCACGAGTCCGGTTCCCGGAAAGACAGATGAGGAGGAAGTCATGCACAGATACATCCTAAAGCGCCTGCTCATGCTGATTCCGGTGTTGCTGGGCGTTGTGTTTATCATCTTTTTTATCATGGATATCGCCCCGGGGGACCCGGTGTATATGGTGGCCGGAGATCAGGCTACCGAGGAAGAGCTGGACGCTCTGCGGGAAGAGCTGGGCCTGAAAGGGAGCCTCTTTACCCGCTATATTAATTATGTTAAAAATATGCTCAAGGGGGATTTTGGCACTTCCTATATTTCCAAGCGGGATGTACTGAAAACCTATCGGGAGCGTTTGCCCAACACCCTTAAGCTGGCCTCTCTGACCATGGTGGTGGCCATTGGAATTTCTATACCACTGGGGATTGTGGCGGCGGTCCATCAAAACTCATGGAAGGACACCTCCTCCATGATTCTTTCCCTGCTGGGGCTTTCCATGCCCAACTTCTGGCTAGGGATGCTGCTGATTCTGGTGTTTTCCCTGCGGCTGGGCTGGCTGCCCTCGGGAGGAAACGAGGGATTTCGCAGCGTCATCCTTCCGGCAGTTACCGTAGGGGCCGGACTGGCCGCCCTCATGACCCGCACCACCCGTTCTTCCATGCTGGACGTCATTCGGCAGGACTACCTGCGCACCGCCCGGGCCAAAGGCGTTTCGGAGCGGAAGGTGATCAACAAGCACGCCTTGCGCAATGCCCTTATCCCCATTATCACCATCTTTGGC
>CALCSA010000217.1 GCA_937894185.1 uncultured Clostridia bacterium
GGGCGGCGATGATTTCCAGATGCTCCGGGTTTACCTCGGGCAGCACCATGGGAACATCGGGGGTGTGGCGGTGAGCCGAGTTGTTGGAAACCACAGGGCATTCCAGCTTGGCGTACCGCTCTTCCAGCTTTGCGATCTCCTCTTTTTTCATATCCACGGCGCAGAGGATAAAGTCCACCATGCCCGCGATTTTTTCGGCGTCGGCCTGAGCGTCCAGAACAATCAGATCGGCTGCTTCGGCCGGAATGGGGCCTTCCATCATCCAGCGGCCCTCTACCGACTGGCGGTAGGGTTTGCCTGCGCTGCGGGCGGAAGCCGCCAGAGCCTTGACTTTAAACCAGGGATGCCCATTCAACAGGGTGAGAAAGCGCTGACCTACCATGCCGGTAGCGCCCACCACGGCTACATTGTATGTTTTCACAAAAACCTCTCCTTTTCACTGCATTTATGGTATAAAAAAACCGGCCTTGAAAACCGGATGTTGTTGCACTATAATGAAAGCTGCTGTGTTGCGCGGACAAAATACCAAATCGATCACCGCGACGGGACAGCGCTTCATCACATTGCGTGACGACAGTTGCAGGCCTTTCGGCTCTACACCCAAAGAAAAAGCTGCCGCAGCGATTTCTCTTCGGCGGTTTCTGCCTTTGGCACGGGGCGTTGGCTTTCGGCAGCCCATCCCCGGTTACTCATCAAAACCGCTCCTCTATCCGATGTTTGCGTATCACTACACTATTAAATTAATCCTAGTGTAGCATTCTACAAAGATTCTGTCAATTCTTTTATGCCCGTCTGTCCGGTTCAGGGGAAATTTTGCGCCGGACAGCCATATCACGGCTCGACCACGGGCGGAATTTTAGGTGAAACTATGAAAACTTCAGACTTTGATTTTAAACTTCCGGAGGAGCTGATTGCTCAAACTCCTCTGGAAAACCGGGACGCTTCCCGCCTGTTGCTGCTAAACCGGGAAACCGGCGCGGTGCAGCACCGAACCTTTCGGGATCTGCCCGGGATTCTGCGGCCGGGAGACGCCCTGATCCTCAACGATTCCCGGGTGATTCCCGCCCGGCTTCTGGGCCATAAAATCCCCGGCGGCGCCGCCATCGAGTTTCTGTTGTTGGGCCGCCGGGAAGAAAACGTGTGGGAAATCATCACCCGGCCGGGGCGCAAAGCCCTGCCGGGAGCCCGCTTCTCCTTTGGGGAGGGGCTGCTTATGGGCGAGATTTTAGAGGTGCTGCCCGATGGCAACCGCATCGCCCGCTTTGAGTACGAGGGAGAGTTCTACACCCTGCTGGACCAAATCGGCCAGATGCCTCTGCCCCACTACATCACCGAAACACTCAAGGATAACCGCCGCTATCAGACGGTTTACGCCCGGGAAAACGGCTCCGCTGCCGCTCCCACCGCCGGGCTCCACTTCACTCCCGCTTTGCTGGAAACTTTAAAGGAGCAGGGAGTGGGGATCGGGTACGTCACTCTCCATGTGGGGCTGGGAACCTTCCGCCCGGTAAAGGCGGAGGAGATCACCGATCACCACATGCACTCGGAGCGGTACACTCTGCCGGAGGAAACCGCCGCCCTCATCCGGGATACCAAGGCCCGGGGCGGCCGGGTCATCGCCGTGGGAACCACCTCCTGCCGCACCTTGGAGTCGGTGGCACAGGATCACGGGGGGGAGGTAGTGGCCTGCTGCGGCGCCACCAGTCTGTTCCTGTATCCCGGCAGCGAAAGCCGCTTTCAGGTGCTGGATGGCCTGCTCACCAACTTCCACCTGCCCAAAAGCACCCTCATCATGCTGGTGAGCGCCTTTGCGGGGTATGAGCACACCATGGAAGCCTACCATCAGGCAGTACAGGAGCGCTACCGTTTTTTTTCCTTTGGGGACGCCATGCTTATCTTATAAAGAAAGTACTTCTGCATGACGTTTTTGCAGGATGCAAGGAGCTGCTTCGGAAGCGCTGACAGACGCGGTATTATATTTATGGTATTTTACGAGGGTTGCCAGAGGGAATCAAGGCTTTTATTGCAATGGAAGGCCTGTCCCTCTTGCATTTTTCGCCACATAGGGATAAAATAAAGGGAGGAATGAAACATCGGCGGAAAGGAGCATCCAATGAGTCGGAACCTGCTCGGTACCATTGAGGCGGCCCTGCCCACCTTTTCCAAAGGGCAGAAATTAATTGCCAACTACATCCTGAAGCATTACGACAAAGCTGCCTTTATGACGGCAGCCCGGCTTGGCACCACTGTAGGGGTGAGCGAGTCCACGGTGGTGCGCTTTGCCACCGAAATTGGATACGACGGGTACCCGTCCCTTCAAAAGGCGTTGCAGGAGTTGATTCGCAATCGGCTGACGGCGGTACAGCGGATGGGTGTGACCAACGACCGGCTGGGAGATACCGATGTTCTGCAAAAGGTGCTGCAAGCCGACCGGGAATCCCTGCGGCGCACCATGGAGCAGGTGGACGGGGCTGCTTTTGATCAAGCGGTTCAGGCCATCATCGCCGCCCGGAAGATCTTCATTATCGGAGTGCGCAGCGCCGCCGCTCTGGCCAGCTTTCTCAACTTTTACTTCACCCATATTTTTGAGGATATCCGCAATCTGGATACCGCCAGCACCAGCGTTATTTTTGAGCAGCTGCTGCGGGTCAGTTCCAAAGATGTTTTTATTGCCATTACCTTTTCCCGCTATTCCAGCCGAACCTATAAAGCCGCTACCTACGCCAAGCAGAACGGCGCAACGGTGATTGCCATCACCGATTCCCTCACCGCCCCTATCTGCAAGGTGGCCGACCACGTGTTGATGGCCCGCAGCGATATGGCCAGCTTTGTGGATTCTCTGGTGGCCCCTCTGAGCCTGATCAACGCTTTGATTGTGGCTATCGGGCTGGAGAAGAAAGAGGAGATTGCCCAGGTCTACGCCCGTTTGGAGACTATTTGGGATGAATATAATGTATACGAGAAAGGGGAACCGGATGTCCCAGCCCCCTGATGCCGATATTCTGGTGGTGGGAGGCGGCGCCGCGGGCCTGATGTGTGCCGGAACCGCCGCCGCCCGAGGCAAAAAGGTTCTGCTGTTGGAGCGGATGCCTCAGCCTGGCCGCAAGCTGCTGATCACCGGAAAAGGCCGGTGCAACCTGACCAACAACTGC